>JAKANT010000215.1 GCA_021823635.1 Pseudomonadota bacterium | reverse complement strand
GAAGTCCGCGTTCAACAGATAGGCGCGGGCATAGAAGGACGCCAGTGGGTTCTTCTGCCAGGCTTCGTCGGCGAAGCGGGCGTCCGGGATCGGCTCGGAAGCCTTTTGCGGATTGGCGATGAAGTCGCGCCACAGTTCGTTTAACCGCTGCACGTAGGACTGCTGCAGCTCCATCAACCGGGCCGGCGCGATCGTCAACGGCGGCAGGCGCGCGGGCGCCACCTGCGCCTGGCCGGTCGCGTCCGTCCTGGCACTGGCGGACGCGCCGTCGGGCGGCGCGTTCGCCGCGCCCTGCGCCGCCTTACGGCCCGCGGGCGCGGGGGCTTGCCGGTGGGCACGAGCCGTCCGTTCGGTGCGGGAGCCGCTCCTCGGAGTCCGAGCGCGGGCGCGTCGGGTGGCTGCCGTCGAATTCGCCATCGGTTTTCTCCTCGGACCGATGCATTGTGCTCAGTGCGGCAGCCGCGGTCAAACCAGCGATTGCAGCGTCGGCTGCGGCTCGATCCACACCAGCGCGGCATGGCGGCCGGTGATACGGTCGCGCCGGTAGCTGTAGAAGCGCGCCGGCTCGCTGAAGGTACATTCGGTGCCACCCGCCACTGCCTCGACCCCGACCTGCGCCAGCGCCATGCGCGCGAGACGAAACAGATCGGCGCGGTACTTGCCGTTGCCGGTCGCGACGAAGGCCTGCGCCGCCTGCGGCAACGTGGGGAGCATCGCCTGCAGCACCTCGACGCCGACCTCGAAGTGGCGCGGCCCGATCGCCGGACCGAGATAGGCGGCCAGCGGCGCGCTCGCATCGCCGAGTCGCTCGCGCAGCGCGTTCACGGTGTTTTGGATCACGCCGGCCGCAATGCCGCGCCAGCCCGCATGCGCAACCGCCACGCCGCGTCCATCGGCGCTGGCCAGCACGACCGGCAGGCAGTCGGCGACCAGCACCGCGCATACGACTCCGGGCGTGACGCTGGTGGAGGCGTCGGCTTCGACGCGACCGGTCACCCGCTCGGCTTCGACCACCGCACCACCGTGCACCTGCACCAGCCAGCGCGGCGGTTGCGGTAACAGCGCCTGCAGCCGGGCGCGATTGGCGCGCACCGCGTCGGCCGCGTCGCCGCTGCCCAGTCCGAGGTTCATGCCGCCGCCGTCGCTTGCGCCCCACGGCCCGCGCGACACGCCGCCGCGCCGCGTCGTGATCAGAGCGCGCACGCCCGGGACTGCGAACTGCGGCACGATCCAGTCGGGATGCACGCTCATTCGAACGCGTCCACGTCGCGGCCGCCGTCGAAGCCGAGCGCCGCCATCAACGCCTGCATGTCGGCGGGCGGCGCGCGAAACCAGCTTCGCCGGCGTCGGCTCGTCGGATGGACCAGCGCCAGCCGGCACGCGTGCAACGCCTGCCGTTCGAAACGTGCCCACGGGCTCGCATCGTCGGCGCGCGCCGGCGGCCGCCCGCGGCGATACACCGGATCGCCGACCAGGGGCAGGCCGATCGACTCCAGGTGCACCCGGATCTGGTGCGTGCGACCGGTGTCGAGCCGGCACGCGAGCCAAGAGAACGTTCGCGCCTCGAGCTGGCACGTCGCGATGCGGCGCCAGTGCGTGCGGGCGTCACGCGCCGCGCGGGCCGCGCCGACCTTGAAGCGCAGCGGGTTGCGCGGATCGCGTCCGATCGGCGCGTCGATCGTGCCCGCCACCGGCGCCTCCCCGTGCACGATCGCCCAGTATTCGCGCGTCACGCTGCGCGCCTGCAATTGACGCACCAGATCGAGCTGCGCGGCGGCCGTGCGTGCCACGACCATCAACCCCGAGGTGCCGGCATCCAGCCGATGCACGATGCCGGCGCGCGGCACCTGCGCCAGCGCGCGGTCGTAGGCGAGCAGGCCGTTGGCGAGCGTGCCGGACCAGTTGCCGGCCGCTGGATGCACCACCAGTCCCGGCGCTTTGTCGAGCACGATGATCGAGGCGTCGGCGTGCACCACGTCGAGCGCCATCGGCTCCGGCCGCAACGCGGCGCTGTCGGGCGCCGGCGGCGGGGACAGGTCGATCCGATCGCCTTCGACCAGCGCGGTACGGACGCTCGGGGCGACGCCGTTCAGCAGTACCGCGCCCGCTTCGATCCACTGCTGGATGCGGCTGCGCGAGACCTGCGGCAGCAACTGCGCCAGCGCCTTGTCGATGCGGCTGCCCGCGAGCGCCCGCGGCACGACGAGCTGCGACGGCACGGCGTGCTCTTCCCCGACCGCAATCTCGTCGTCTTCGTACTGCATCTCGCGCGCAGCCTGCATCGGGGCTTCGAAATCCGGGCGTCAATATAATCGGACGCGCTTTCGACAGAGGGAAAACGATGACGTTTCGCGCCGGCCGCTGGAAAACGTTCGTGCTCAGCCTCGCGGCCGCCGCGCTGCTGGCCGGCTGCGGCTCGTTCGACAAGGACCCGACCGCCAAATGGGACGCCGAGCGCCTGTACGCGGAGGCCAAGGACGAGATGACGATCGCCAACTGGAAGCGCGCGCGCGAGCTGCTGGAGAAGCTCGAGGCGCGCTATCCGTTCGGCCGCTACGCGCAGCAGGCGCAGATCGAAATCGCCTACACGTATTACAAGGAGGGCGAAAGCGCGCAGGCCGTCGCCGCCGCCGACCGCTTCCTGAAGTTGAATCCGAATCACGTGCACGCCGATTACGTGCACTTCCTCAAGGGCCTGGCACTGTTCAACGACGATCTGGGCCTGTTCGGCCGGCGCCTCGGCCGCGATCCGAGCAGCCGCGATCCGAAGGCGATGCGCGAAGCGTTCGACGCCTTCAAGGAGTTGGTGATCCGCTTTCCGAACAGCCGCTATGCGCAGGAAGCGACGGCGCGCATGAACTACCTGGTCAACGCGCTGGCGCAAAGCGAGGTGAACGTCGCCCGCTACTACCTGGCGCGCGGCGCCTATCTGGCAGCGATCCAGCGCGCGCAGGCTGCGCTGCGCGACTACGTCGGCGCGCCGGCCTCCGAGGAGGCGCTGGCGATCCTGGTGCGCGCCTACGACGCCCTCGGCCTCACCGACCTGCGCAACGACGCCGAGCGCGTGCTGCTGAAGAACTATCCGGCGAGCGCATTCCTGAAGACGGGCAAGTGATCGGGCGCCGACCTGCGCGCCGCCGCGGCTTCGCCCGATCGGGATCGATCCCCGTCTCAGCGGCCTTGCAGAAACGCGCACGCCTGCTGCTTGCTCGCCGTGCGCGCAAACGGCGGCAAGCTGTCGAGGACGATGCGGCCGTACGGCTTGGTCAGGATGCGCTCGTCGAGGATCATCAGCACGCCGCGGTCGCGGTCGTCGCGGATCAGCCTCCCCGCGCCCTGCCGCAGCAGCGTGATGGCCTGCGGCAGTTGATACTCGAGGAACGGGTTGCGGCCGCGCGCGCGCAGCCGGCGGATGCGCGCTTCGACCACCGGGTCATCGGGCGGCGCGAACGGCAGCTTGTCGATCACGACCAGTGACAGCGCGTCGCCGCGCACGTCGATGCCCTCCCAGAACGACACACTGCCGACCAGCACCGCGTTGCCGGCGCGGCGGAACGCGTCGAGCAGTGCGCGGCGCGTGGCCGTTCCCTGCACCAGCAGCGGCAGGCCCGCCGCCTGCGCGCGGTCGCGCAGACGCTCGGCCACGCGCTCCACGGCGCGCAGCGTCGTGCACAGCACGAACGTGCGGCCGCCGCTGGCGGCGATCAGCGGCCAGGCACAGTCCGCGACCCGCTCCGGGAAATCCGGCGCCTGCGGCGAAGGCATCCGCTGCGGCAGGTAAAGCAGCGCCTGGCGCGCGAAGTCGAACGGGCTTTCCCAACGCCGCGTCGTCGCCTCGGGAAGACCCACGTCGGCGAGGAAGCGGTCGAAACGGCCGGCCACGGTCAGCGTGGCGGACGTCAGGATCCACGCCTGCGGCTGCTGCGCGCGCACTCGCGCCAGCGTCGCGCCGGGGGCAAGGGGTGTGGCATTGAACGACGCGCCGTGCGCGGTCACGCCGATCCAGCGCACCACGTCCTCGGCCGAATCCTCGCCAGGGGCGGCGAGCGCCGCGCGCCACGTCGCCACCTGTTCGCGCAGCGCCGCGGTGCGCGGGCCGATCGCATCGAGTTCGGCGTCGCGCCCGCCGTTGGCCGCGACCGCCGCGGCAAGCGCCGCCAGCGCCGCGTCGAGCGTCGCCAGCGCGGCGCAGATGCCGGCTGCCTCGTGCAGGCCGGCGAGCGCCTGCCGCGCACCCGGCTGCAACCCGGCTTCGGCGAGCGCCAGCCGCAGCGCGCGCGTGGCCTGCTCGGTCGCGCGCGTCAGATCGACCCACGCGGCACCATCGGGCGCTTTGGCCAGTCCCAGTGCACGCGCATCGGCCGCCAGGTCGGCGACCTGCGCCAGCGAAAATCCGGTGCCGAAGAAATCGCCGGCGATCTTTGGCAACTGGTGCGCCTCGTCCAGCACCACCGTATCGGCCGCGGGCAGGAATTCGGCGATCGCGTCGTCTTTCATCGCCAGATCGGCGAAGAAAAGATGGTGGTTGACGACGACCACGTCCGCCGCCTGAGCGGCGCGCCGCGCGCGGTAGACGAA
>JAKANT010000214.1 GCA_021823635.1 Pseudomonadota bacterium | reverse complement strand
CGTGTCGGTGTTCGTGCTGGTGATGCTGGCGACGGGCTGGACCTTCGCGATACAGGCCATTCAGGCGCAGGAGGTCTCGTTCACCGAGTGGGGCATCCAGTACTGGCCGGTGAAGCTGGCGATCCCGATCGGGGCTGCCCTGCTGATGCTTCAGGTCATCGCGCGTCTGATCCGCGACATCCACATCGCCCTCGGCGCGCCAAGCGCCGCGCAGGCAGCCAACACCCAGGCGAAATGGCGACGGTTCATCGATTCTCCTCCGGTCGTAACGGCGCGCGAGTGTGCCTGGCGGCGCGCACGCCGTCTATATTCGCTCAAGCAGACGGGGGGAGACATGGCACGCTACGTTCTGGCGCTCGATCAGGGCACGACCAGCTCGCGCGCGATCCTGTTCGACCGCGCGGGACAGCCGGTGGCGGTCGCGCAGCAGGAGTTCCGGCAGATCTTTCCGCAGCCGGGCTGGGTCGAGCACGACCCGCGCGAGATCTGGTCGTCGCAGCTCGCCTGCGCGCGGCAGGCGCTCGCGCAGGCGAACGCCGCCGCCGGCGACGTCGCCGCGATCGGCATCGCGAACCAGCGCGAAACGACGCTGATCTGGGAGCGCGCCGGCGGTGCGCCGATCGCCAACGCGATCGTCTGGCAGGACCGGCGCACTGCGGCGCTGTGCGCGCGGCTGCGCGAACAGGGTGCGGAGCCGCGCTTCGCGGAGAAGACCGGGCTGCTGCTCGACCCCTATTTTTCCGGCACCAAGATCGCGTGGCTGCTCGACAACGTGCCCGGCGCCCGCGCGCGTGCCGAACGCGGCGAACTGGCCTTCGGCACCGTCGATACTTGGCTGCTGTGGAATCTGACCGGCGGCGCGGTGCACGCGACCGACGTCTCGAACGCCTCGCGCACGCTGCTTTTCAATCTGCACGCGCTCGACTGGGACGACGAGCTGCTGGCCCTGCTCGGCGTTCCGCGCGCGCTGCTGCCGCGCGTGGCGGCCTCCAGCGGCCCGATCGGCGCCACCGCCGCCGACCTGTTCGGCGCACCGATTCCGATCGCCGGCATCGCCGGCGATCAGCAGGCCGCCACCTTCGGCCAGGCGTGTTTCGCGCCCGGGCTGGCCAAGAACACATACGGCACCGGCTGCTTCATGCTGATGAACGTGGGCAGCCGCCCACAGCTTTCGCGCAACCGGCTGCTCGCCACGGTGGGCTGGCGCCTCGGCGACGCGACCAGCTACATGCTCGAGGGCAGCGTGTTCGTCGGCGGCGCGGTCGTGCAGTGGCTGCGCGACGGGCTCGGCTTTTTCGCCAGCTCCGACGAAATCGAAGGGCTGGCGGCGCAGGTGCCGGATGCCGGCGGGGTGGTTCTCGTGCCCGCCTTCGCCGGCTTGGGCGCGCCGCACTGGGACCCGCACGCGCGCGGGCTCATCATCGGCATGACTCGCGGCACCACGCGCGCGCACGTGGCGCGGGCGGCGCTCGAGTCGATCGCCTTCCAGTGCGCCGAACTGCTCGAAGCCATGCAGCGCGACGCCACGGCGGCGCTCGCGGAGCTGCGGGTCGACGGCGGCGCCGCCCGCAACGACCTGCTGATGCAGTTCCAGGCCGATCTGCTCGGGGTTCCCGTGGTGCGCCCGGTGGTGACCGAAACCACCGCGCTCGGCGCCGCCTATCTGGCCGGGCTGGCGGTCGGTTTCTGGAGCGGCACGGCGGAGCTGGCGTCGCTGTGGCGCGCGCAGCGCCGCTTCGAGCCGGCGATGGATGCCGCACGGCGCGAGGCGCTCATGAGCCAGTGGCGGCGCGCGGTCGAACGCGCCAAGGACTGGGCCGCTTAGGGGCAAAAGAAAAGGGGGGCCGAAGCCCCCTTTTCGCGTTTGGCGCGAAGCCGCCTTTTAGAACGTATGGCGCAGCCCGACGTAGATCTGGCGCGCGTCTTGGTTGGCGCTCGGATTGGGGAGGTTCGCCAGCGCAGCGCCCGTAAACAGCGCGTACTGGGCGTTTTGCTTGTTCTTCAGGTCGGCGACCGAGACGCCCAGCGAGGTGCGGCGCGAAAGTCCGTAGTCCCAGCCCACCGAGATCAGCCGGGCGCCGGAATCGGCGACGCTCGCGCCGTTCACTTTGCGGTTGCCGGCGCTGCTGTAGGTGGCGAGCAGCGTGCCGGCGTTGGCCGGCAGCGTGAACTTTAGCGGCACCGACCAGGCGGCGCGTTTGGTCTCCGTGCCGAACGGCGCCTCGCGCTTGGACTGGTCGTACGTCACCCCGAAGTCGAACGGGCCGAAGGTCAGCCCGAACCAGCCGCGGATGGCGTCTTCCTGAACGGCCGGATTCACGCCCGACGCGCGTTCGCTCTCCGCGCTCCAGACCGACACGCCCGCGCGGAGCGGCGCCATCGCCAGCGTTGCCTGCACGTGGAAGGCATCGCCCTTGGCGTTCGCCGGAGCTCCGTCGGCGCCGTTGTAGGCGGTGGAGTAGGCGGCGCTCAGGCGCACCGGCCCCAGCGCCGGCGAGTTGTACTGAATCACGTTGTTGGTTCGGGTCCCTTTGGCGATCGCGTTGGCGTCGATATACGAGAGGATCGTAATGCTCGAAGCCGTCAGCGCCGTGGCGCGCGCCGCGTGCTCGTCCGTGCCGTTGCCGTAGTGCAGGTCCAGGCGGCCGATGCGCACGTCGCCGAACGCACCCGCCAGTCCGAGGAACGTGTTGCCGCCGGCTAGCGTGCCGCCGCCTTCCTCGAGCCGCCAGCGCGTGTCGATCTGGAAGATGCCGCGCAGCCCGCCGCCCAGGTCTTCGCTGCCCGAGATGATGAAGCGCGAAGAGCCGTCGGCCATGCCGACTTGGCTGCCGTTGTTATTGCCAGGGGCAACACCCGCGGCGTTGCTGTATTTCACGGACTGAACGCCGCCCTTCACGATGCCCGACAGCGTCACGCTCGACTGCGCGAACGCCGCGCCCGAGAACGCGCCTGCCACGGCAAGTGCGATCAAAGATTTCTTCATTGCGTATCTCCACGTAGAGTTTTTCGATTCCTGGCGCTACCTGCGCGTCCCGCCAGAACTCCCAGGCAGTGCCTCGGGAAGTCGCGGCTATTTGAACAAAATCGCATGACAGCGGCCAAGTTCTGGCATGCTTTTCTGCCCTGGATCATGAGTCCTTGTCGCTTGGGCGCAACAAGAGGGCGTGCTCATCCCTCGCCTGCGGGATCGATCGATGCGTTCACTGTCGTTCGCCGATGAGCTGCTGGCATGCGCGAATCGCGCGCTCGCGACCGTGCACGGCGAGCCGAAAGCGCTGCGCGCGTATCCGGCCGAGGGCGAACCCGACGGACCGGACGCGCCCCAGGCGCGGCGCGAGTCGGCCGCGCTGATGCGCGTCAATCACGTGGGCGAGGTGTGCGCGCAGGCGCTGTATGAAGCGCAGGCGCTCGGCAGCGCCGACCCGCAGTTGCGGCGCGCGTTTCGCGCCGCCGCCGCCGAGGAGATCGATCATCTGGCGTGGACGCAGCGTCGCATCGAAGAACTGGGCGGCCGTACCAGCCTGCTCAACCCGCTCTGGTACGCGGGGGCGTTCGCGATCGGTCTGCTGGCGAGCCGCTTCGGCGACCGCGTCAGCCTGGGCTTCATGGCCGAAACGGAGCGGCAAGTCGAGGAGCATCTGCACGGGCATCTCGGGCGCCTGCCGGCCGATGACCGCCGCTCGCGCGCGATCGTCGACGCGATGAAGGCCGACGAAGCCAAGCACGCCGACACGGCGCGCGCGGCCGGCGGCGTCGATCTGCCTTGGCCGGCCAGAGTCGCGATGCGGCTGGCGGCGCGCGTGATGACGCGCACCGCGCACTACGTCTGAGCGCTTCAGATCTCGGCCACTTCGACCGCGTAGGTGAGTGTGGCCGTCTTGGCGAACATCGCGGTGGCCGAGCAGTACTTTTCGTGCGACAGCCGTACTGCGCGCTCGACGGCCTCGCGCGGCAGGTTGCGGCCGCGCACGAGGAATCTCAACTCGATGCGCGTGAACACCTTCGGATCGGCGGCGGCGCGCTCGGCCGAAAGCCTCACTTCGCAATCGCGCACGTCGTGGCGGCCGCGGCGCAGGATCAGCACGACGTCATAGGCGGTGCAGGCGCCGGCGCCGGCCAGCAGCAGTTCCATCGGTCGCGGCGCCAGGTTCTTGCCGCCGCCTTCCGGCGCGCCGTCCACGGCCACCAGGTGGCCGCTGCCGGTCGCGGCGACGAAGCTCATCGCGCTCGGCCCGTCGGGGCCCGTCCAACGCACCGTGCATTCCATTTGTTGCTGCCCTCCGCGGCTCTGAATCGGGTTGCGCCAGTCTATTGGAGACGGATACAATCCGCCGCTTTCCGCGGTGGCGGGCCGCCTTCGGCGGCTTTCGGTTCCGCGACGTTTCGCCGACCGTCGCTCGCTGCGAGACGCGGCGTCGGCCCTCCCGGATCGGACAAAGATGAAGACGTTTTCCGCCAAGCCGCACGAGGTGCGGCGCGACTGGTATGTGGTTGACTCCAGCGGCCAGACGCTCGGACGCCTGGCGGCCGAAATCGCGCGTCGCCTGCGCGGCAAGCACAAGCCCGAATACACGCCGCACGTGGA
>JAKANT010000213.1 GCA_021823635.1 Pseudomonadota bacterium | reverse complement strand
GTGTTGCTGCGGGGCACCAAGCGTGAGGAGGTGGAGCGTGGTCAGGTGTTGGCCAAGCCGGGCACGATCACGCCGCACACCAAGTTCACCGCCGAGGTGTACGTGCTGTCCAAGGAGGAAGGCGGGCGGCACACGCCGTTTTTCAATGGTTACCGGCCGCAGTTTTACTTTCGCACCACGGACGTGACTGGCTCGATCGAGCTGCCCAAGGGCACCGAGATGGTGATGCCGGGCGACAACATCCAGATGACGGTGTCGCTGATCGCCCCCATCGCCATGGAAGAAGGACTGCGCTTCGCCGTGCGCGAAGGCGGCAAAACCGTCGGCGCCGGCGTCGTGGCAAAAATCATCGAGTGACCGCGCCGACCGCCGCGCCGCGACCGTCGTCTCTGGACCGCCGGCGGCAGTCGGCGGTCCGCGCTCTTTGAAGGGAACTCTACATGCAAAGCCAGCGTATTCGCATCCGACTGAAGGCGTTCGACTACAAGTTGATCGATCAGTCGGCGCTCGAAATCGTCGACACCGCCAAGCGCACCGGGGCGGTCGTGCGCGGGCCGGTGCCGTTGCCAACCCGCATTCAGCGCTTCGACATCCTGCGCTCGCCGCACATCGACAAAGCGTCGCGCGACCAGTTGGAGATCCGCACGCACCAGCGCTTGATGGACATCATCGATCCGACCGACAAGACGGTCGACGCGCTTATGAAGCTCGATCTGCCGGCCGGCGTCGACGTCGAAATCAAGGTGCAGTGAGCGTTTGCAGGACCAGGCGCGCCTCGATACAATCGCGCGCTTTCGGCGACCGGGCGGCAGTTTTCCGGCGCCGCAGTTATCAGTCCCGGCCAATCGAAGCCGGGGTTTGGGAGAACAGATGAGCGATGCCAAGCGCCGCGATGCCCTTGGTTTGCTGGGGCGCAAAGTCGGCATGACCCGCATCTTCACCGACGACGGCGAGACCGTTCCCGTGACCGTGCTGGACGTTTCCGGCAACCGCGTTACCCAGGTGAAGACGGTCGAGACCGACGGCTACAACGCCGTTCAGGTCGCGTTCGGCAAACAGAAACCCGCACGCGTCGCGAAACCGCTCGCTGGGCATTACGCCAAGGCCGGCGTCGAGGCGGGCACCGTGTTGCGCGAATTTCCGGTCGATGCGGCCAAGCTCGCCGAACTGAAGCCCGGCGCCACCCTGTCGGCCGACCTGTTCCAAGTGGGGCAGAAGGTCGATGTCACCGGTGTGACGATCGGCAAGGGATTCGCCGGCGCGATCAAGCGCCACCATTTTTCGTCGAATCGCGCCTCGCACGGCAACTCGGTCACTACCAACGCGCCGGGTTCGATCGGCATGCGTCAGGATCCGGGTCGCGTGTTCCCGGGCAAGCGCATGCCCGGCCATCTCGGCGATGCCCGGCGCACGATCCAGAACCTGGTGGTCGCGCGCGTCGACAAAGAGCGCGGTTTGCTACTCGTGCGCGGCGCGGTGCCGGGAGCCAAGGGGGGTAACGTGATCGTGCGCCCGGCGGTCAAGGCGTAAGGAGCGGGCGATGGAACTGAAGGTATTGAACGCCCAAGGCCAGGCGGCCGGGACGACCCCGGCGCCGGCAACCGTGTTCGGCCGCGACTACAACGAGGCGCTGGTGCATCAGATCGTGGTCGCCTACCAGGCCAACGCGCGCCAGGGCACGCGCGCGCAGAAGGACCGCGGCGCCGTCAAGCACTCGACGCGCAAGCCGTGGCGGCAGAAGGGCACGGGCCGCGCGCGCGCCGGCATGACGTCCAGCCCGCTGTGGCGCGGGGGCGGGAGGATCTTTCCGAACTCGCCGGACGAGAACTTCAGCCACAAGGTCAACAAAAAGATGTACCGCGCCGGTGTGTGTTCGATCCTGTCGCAGCTGGCGCGCGACGACCGCATCGCGGTCATCGACGGGCTGACCGTCGAGGCGCCGAAGACGAAGCTGCTGGCGGAGAAGCTCAAGGCGATGGGGCTCGATTCGGTGCTGATCATCACCGACAGCGTCGACGAGAATCTCTACCTCGCCTCGCGCAATCTCAAAAACGTCATGGTGGTCGAGCCCCGCCATGCCGACCCGGTGTCGCTGATCCACTTCAAGAAAGTGGTGGTCACTAAACCGGCGATCGCCAAGCTCGCCGAATTACTGGGCCAGGAGGCGGCATGAACGCGCAGCGACTTTTCAACGTCATCATCGGCCCCATCGTGTCCGAGAAGAGCACGATGATCGCGGACAAGCATAACCAGGTCGCCTTCCGCGTACGCCCGGACGCCACCAAGCAGGAAGTGAAAGCGGCCGTCGAGCAGCTGTTCAAGGTCAAGGTCGATTCGGTGCAGATTCTCAACCAGCGCGGCAAGGCCAAGAAGTTCGGCCGCATGGCCGGTCGCCGGGGGGCCGTGCGCAAGGCTTACGTCGGGCTGGCTGCCGGGCAGGAAATCAACTTTGCGCAAGAGGTGAAGTGATGGCGTTGGTCAAGGTGAAGCCGACGTCCGCCGGCCGGCGTTCGCTGGTCAAGGTCGTCAATGCCGAGCTGCACAAGGGGCGGCCGCTAGCCTCGCTCACCGAGAAAAAGATTCGCGGCTCCGGGCGCAACAACAGCGGGCGTATCACCGTGCGCCACCAGGGCGGCGGCCACAAGCGCCACTACCGGATCGTCGATTTCCGGCGCGACAAGGACGGCATTCCGGCGCGCGTCGAGCGGCTCGAGTACGACCCCAACCGCTCCGCGCACCTGGCGTTGCTGTGCTACGCCGACGGCGAGCGCCGTTACGTGATCGCGCCCAAGGGCCTCGCGGTCGGTGCGCAAGTCATCAGCGGCCAGGAGGCGCCGATCAAGGTCGGCAACACCCTACCCTTGCGCAACATACCGGTGGGCACCACCGTACATTGCGTCGAGATGCTGCCGGGCAAGGGCGCGCAGCTGGCGCGCGCTGCCGGCACATCGGCGCAATTGTTGGCGCGTGAAGGCAACTACGCGCAGCTGCGGCTGCGCTCGGGTGAGATTCGCCGCGTGCTGATCGAGTGCCGCGCCACGATCGGCGAGGTCGGTAACGAAGAAAACAACCTGCGCCAGTTCGGCAAGGCGGGAGCGATGCGCTGGCGCGGCATCCGTCCGACGGTGCGCGGCACGGCAATGAATCCGATCGATCACCCGCATGGCGGCGGCGAAGGCCGAACCGGCACGAAGCGTGATCCGGTGAGCCCGTGGGGCCAGCTGACCAAAGGGTATCGGACGCGCAAGAACAAGCGTACCGCCTCGATGATCGTGCAGCGCCGTCGCAAATAAGGAATTTCGATGTCGCGTTCTCTGAAAAAGGGCCCGTTCGTCGACGGGCATTTGCTGAAGAAAGTCGAAGCCGCGCAGGCGTCGAAGGACAAGAAGCCGATCAAGACTTGGTCGCGCCGATCGACGATCGTGCCCGACTTCATCGGCCTGACGATCGCCGTTCACAACGGCAAACAGCATGTGCCGGTATACGTGACCGAGCAGATGGTCGGTCACAAGCTGGGCGAGTTTGCGCTGACGCGCACGTTCAAGGGGCACGCCGCCGACAGAAAGACGGCGGTCGCGCCGGCGAAGAAGTAGGGGCAGACGATGGAAACCACGGCATCGGCGCGCGGCGTGCGGCTGTCGGCGCAGAAAGGTCGGCTGGTCGCTGACTTGATCCGCGGCAAGCCGGTCGACAAAGCGCTGAACATCCTGACGTTCACGCCGAAAAAGGCGGCCGGCATCATCAAGAAGGTGCTTGAATCGGCGATCGCCAACGCCGAGCACAACAACGCCGCCGACATCGACGAGCTGCGCGTCACCAAGATCCTGGTCGAACAAGGTCCGACGCTGCGCCGCTTCTCGGCGCGCGCCAAGGGGCGCGGCACGCGCATCAACAAAAAGACCTGCCACGTGTACGTGTCGGTCGGCGACGGCAAAGCGGAGTAGGTATGGGCCAGAAGATCAATCCGATCGGTTTTCGTCTCGCCGTCACGCGCAACTGGGCCTCGCGCTGGTACGCCGACGGGCCGGAGTTCGCGCGCAAGCTGGGCGAAGACCTGCGCGTGCGCGAGTATCTGCGCAAAAAGCTGCGCAACGCTTCGGTCGGGCGCATCCTGATCGAGCGTCCGGCCAAGAACGCGCGCATCACGATCTATTCGGCGCGCCCGGGTGTCGTGATCGGCAAGAAGGGCGAAGACATCGAGACGCTGAAGTCCGAGCTGCAAAAGATGATGGGCGTGCCGGTGCACGTGAACATCGACGAGATTCGCAAACCCGAACTTGAAGCGCAGCTGATCGCCGATTCGATCACGCAACAGCTGGAGAAGCGCATCATGTTCCGGCGCGCAATGAAGCGCGCGATGCAGAACGCGATGCGCTTGGGCGCCCAGGGCATCAAGATCATGAGCGCTGGGCGGCTGAACGGCATCGAAATCGCCCGCACCGAGTGGTATCGCGAAGGCCGCGTGCCGTTGCACACGCTGCGCGCCGACATCGACTACGGTTTCTCGGAAGCGAAGACCACGTACGGCGTGATCGGGGTCAAGGTATGGGTCTACAAGGGCGATACGCTCGGCCGCGGCGAGGCGCCTGCG
>JAKANT010000212.1 GCA_021823635.1 Pseudomonadota bacterium | reverse complement strand
CGGCTTTCTCGCGCATGTCTGACGGCAGCGCGGAACGCAGCCGCACGAAGGGGATATCGCCCAGCCAGACACGCGCCGCGGCGGCGTCGATCATTTCGTTGCCGTCGCGGCCACGCGGAATCGGATGCGCAGACGGCGTTGGATAAAAGAAATGCGGATTGCTTTCGTAAGGCTCGCTGACCAGCACGTGGCTCAACCGGTCTTGCGGCCGGCCGTACAGGCTCATCGCATAGCCGAGGAAAAAACCCATCGTCTTGCGGCCGCCGGCGATCGAGGCATAGACCTCGCTTTCGGGATCGGCGGTCAAGCGGCGGACCACGGCGGCGATGGCGTCGGCGGCAAGCCTGTTGTCGTCCTGGTCGCGGATGTCGTCCAGCACGCTGCCGTCGGTGCGCTTGATCAAGTGGATCTGCCTCTCCTCGAACGCGATCGGCGGCAGCGCGTAATCGGCACGCAGGCGATGGAACCAGCCGGTGGCCGGGTGCAGCAGCGCCAGCCGCACGTTTTCCGCGCCGCGCGCGGTGGTGATGACGTGCACTTCATTCGGTATCCAAGGCGGCGATCCTTGACTCGGTTTGACGGCCAGCGCGTACAGCGTTTCGGTCACGACCTGCGGGGTCAGTCCGGTGACGCTGAGCAAGATTCGCTTCATGGGAAAAGGCGGATTGGGGCGGCGATGGCAGCTGCTTTTCTACCGGCTTCCGGGCGGCCGTGGCGGCCCGGCAAGCTTGTCGCTGCGCGGCGGCACGGCGTCGTCAGACGCGTGCAGGCAGCGGCCGGCCCGCCTGTTCGTACAGCCGCGCCATCGCATCGCGCATGTCGTCCGGCATCGCGTCCCACACTTGCCGAGCGAGTTCCGCTGGAATGCCGAAGCGCGCCTCGGCGATCGGCCCGGCGATCGCCGCCAGCGTGTCGGCATCGCCGCCCAGCGAAACGGCGTTGCGGATCGCGTCTTCGAAGTCGGTGGCCCGAAGCGCGCAGACGATGGCCTGCGGCACGGTTTGCTGGCAGGTTTCGTTGAAGCGGTAGCTGGGGCGAATCTCGTCCACCGTTGCCGAGAGGTCGTAGCCGGAGAAGGCCTGCACCTGCTGCCGGATGGCGTCCGCGGCCTCACCCTGCAAGGCCAGATGCACGGCAAGCGCCGCCGCCTGCGCGCCGCGGATGCCCTCCGGATGGTCGTGCGTCGGCTCGGCCGTGATCCGCGCCAGCTCGAGCGCCTCCTCGCGGCTGCGCGCCAGCAGCGCCGCCGGCGAGACGCGCATCGCCGAGCCGTTGCCATAGCTGCCGTAGGGCAGCAGCGTAGAGGACCACAGCCACTCCCTGAAGCGCAGCCCCCAGCCGCAGCGGGGATAGCGTCGGCCCCAGCTCTTGAAGCGGCGCGCGATCGCTTCGGCACGCTCGCTGGCGAGCAGCGCTTCGGCTACCGCGCAGGTCAGCACGCTGTCATCGGTGAATTGCGCGCTTGGATGAACGAGCGGCGAAAAGTCCTTCGTTTTGGTTGCGGCGAATTCATGCACCGAGCCGATGAAGTCGCCGATCAGCGCCCCTAGCACCGTCCCCTCCCCTGAAGGCATGTTCATTTTGCCGGGCTCGAGGCGCACCAGGCGAGCCCGCCGTCACCGCATATTCACCGAGTCGTCCGCCACGGCCTGGAACACGGATTGCTCCAGCTCGGCCAGCAGTCGCTCGCGCGCGGACGCCGGCAAGAAGGAATGCGCAAAGCCGGCGCGCACCAGCGCCAGCGCTTCCCAGAGGGTCAAACCGCCCCCCATGCGTGCGGCCACGAGAAATTCGTCGGCGAGCGTAGTGCGCGAGATGCCCGGGTTGTCGGTACAGAGCGCAAGTGGAAGGCCGGCGTCCAGCATGGGCCGCAGCGGATATTCAGGCAGCCCGCCGGTCGCCGCCACCGCCGGATCGGCGAAGCCCACTACCTCGCGGTTGGAGGTCGGGCACAGTTCGAGGCAGATGCCGCGGTCGCGGAAGCGGGCCGCGAGCGCCGGGTTGTCGAGCAACGTCAGGCCGTGGCCGATGCGGTCGGCGTGCAGGTGGTAGGCCGCCTCCCAGATGTTTTCCGCGCTCTCGCCCTCGCCGGCGTGGATCGTGATGCGAAGGCACTCGCGAAACGCGGGCAGAAAATGCGGCGTCAGCTCCTGCGGCCGCTGCGTGCCCTCGGCGCCGGCAAGGTCCAGCCCCAGCAGAAAGCCGGGGAAGCGCCGGTGCGCCTGCACCGCCTGTTCGATGGCCCCGGCCATGCCGTCGCGCTGGCGCCGGTCCAGTATCCAGACGAAGCCGAAGCGCACGGCCCCTTGGCCGCCCGAGGCGGCACGCGACAACGCCTGCTGCAGGTCGCGCACGAAGCCGGCGGGATCCTGCGGGCGGTACTTGTGCGGGCTGCCGCGCAGCTCGACATAGGCGAGCCCTTCCTGGCGCGCCTGCTCGACGACGGCCGCGGCGTAGGGTTCGAGCGCGGCCGCGTGGGAGAGCACGGCCGAACCGGTCAACTCGCCCGGCCGCTCGTACGCGGCGAAGCCGTGCGGCGAGCGCCGCACCAGCGCGACGCGCGGCTCGGTCACGCCCCAGAGGTTGTGCGCCAGGGCTGCATCGCTCGCTTCCACGAGCAGCGCCGCGGCGCAGGCAGCGCGCTGCGCGCCGGCCAGCCGCATCGGCCAATCCCACGGCCAGTCGCCCTCATCGTTCAAAAGAGGCCGCACGGTACGCATGGCCTCGTCGCGCTCGCGCGCCGTCAGAGACTCCCATATCGCGCGCGCGACGCGCCGCTGTTGCGCAAGCTCCAGGCAGCCCCCGAGATGGCGATGCAAGTCCGCCTTCGGCAGCCGGCGCAGCCAGTCGCGGTGTTCGACGTTTAGGCGGATTCGGCGAAGTCGATCGATCTCCGACGGCGCCAACCGGTACAGGCTCTTCCAGTTCTCGCGCGGCTCGGTGCGCGCCACCGCGCCCAGGAAGTTGCCGAGCAGACGGCTGCCCTCGCGCAGCCGCTGCTCGATCTCGGCCGCCAGGGCGGCGCCCTCCGGCGGCAGCGCCCACGCCAGTTCCGGCGCGGCAAGCGGCAGCGGAAAGAAGGCGGAATCGACGCGGCGTCCGTCGCGTTCGACGTCCAGCAGCTCGTTGCGTCGGCCGCGACCGACCACGAGCGGCGTGACCGCAACGGCGAGCGCCGGCGCAAGGGGCTTGGCGAAGAGCGCGACGTCTTCGGCGCGGCGCAACGGCTCCGGCAGCGGCTCGGGGCCGACCACGTGCAGCCATGCATGCGCGCCGAACAGCGCGCCCGCGCTCTGCAGGTCGGCGCTCATCGTCTTGCGTCCGCCGGCAAGCGAAAGCTGCAGCGCGCCGCCGGAGGCGCAGCGTTCCGCCGCCAGCATCACGACGCGCAGTGTGAGCTCCCGGATGTGCTCGCACTCGGCCTGCGAGGCGAGCTGATCGGTGCCGGCCGCCGTCCACACCCGCAGCGGGCGCGGCTCGCCCAGGCACCGCCACCACTCGCGCAGGCGCGCCAGCGACTGCGCCGTCTGCGCGCCTTCGGTCGTGACGATCCACAGCTCGTCGGGCGAGGCGAGTGCGTGCGCGGCGCGCAGCGACGCAAGCTCGGCGCGGCGCGGATGGAACGCGTACAAATCGAGCACGTCTGGGGCGACGAAGCCGAACACCTCGGGCACCACGGCCCAGCTCGCGCCCAGCGTGCAGACGAGCAGGTTCATTTCCCCTCCGGCAAAGCGGGCGGCGCGTCCTCCAGCTCCAGCGCGTCGATGCGCGGCATGGCTTGTCCGATCGTGCCGCGCAGCTCGCCGTACATGCCGGCGGTGGCCGCGAGTACGCGCTCCAGTTGCTTTTCGCGCTCTTTCCAGATGCGCTCCATCGCGCGGCGTTCGCGATCCAGTTCGCTCTTCATCGCCGCAAACGCCTCCACGATCGCCTCCACACGGTGGCGGAACGCGTCGCCGGAAAGGTAGCGATACAGCGCCTCCATCTTCTCGTTCATGCCGGTGGCGGCGTTACGCGCGAACGCCACCGCGAGAAGCTGTTCGCGCAGGGCGAACGCGAGCGCCGGCCAGGCGGCAAGACTCGCCACCCAGACGCCGTCGATGTAGGCGAGGCCGCCGCGCGCCTCGGGCGGCAGCGCGGCGCTGACCAGCACCGCGAGCGCGGCGCCGCAGGCGCGCTGATCGTCCTTCAGTTTTGCGATCCAGGCCGGCTGCCAGTGTTTGGTGTTCTTGGTCTCCCAGACGATCAGGCCGCACGGCGCCAGCGCCGTATCGCGCACCTCCTGCAGCAGGTCGGCACCGGCCGCGCCTTTCGGCACCGGCCGGATCACGTCGCGCGGAAACTGCGCCGCCAGTGCCGCCTGGATGTCGAGCTCCAAGACCTCTCCCTGCAGCTCCTGCGACCCCTGCTCGCTCTTGCGCCGCGCCTCCTCGAGCAGCCGCTTCAGATCCTCGATCGTCTTGTCTTTCTCCTGCAACTTCAGCCGCTGTTCCTCGGCCGCCAGTTGCCGGACCTGCGCGAGGCTGTCCGGCACGGTCGCGGCAATCGGCAGCTGTTCCAGCTTCAGCCCCAGCCGTTCCAGCGCGGAACGGGTGGCCGGCGGGGT
>JAKANT010000211.1 GCA_021823635.1 Pseudomonadota bacterium | reverse complement strand
CACCGTCACGCCGTCGCACGCGGACGGCGCGAAGTTTTTCGCCAGCGCGTCTTCCAGCGCCTTGACGCGGAACGCACAGGGACCGGCACCGGTGACCGCCACACGCACGCCGCCGGCGGTCTTGGCGACGAACACGCCGACCAGCGCAAAGCGCGACGCCGGCTGCTTGAACTTCACGTACGCCGCTTTCTCCGGCACCGGAAAGTGCACGGCCGTGATCAGCTCGCCAGCCTCGAGCGCGGTTTCGTACAGCCCTTTGAAGAAGTCGTCGGCGGCGATCTGCCGCTTGTTGGTCTGCACGGTCGCGCCCAAACCCAACACCGCCGCCGGATAGTCGGCGGCCGGGTCGTTGTTGGCGAGCGAGCCGCCGATCGTGCCGCGGTTGCGCACCTGCCGGTCGCCGATGCTTTCGGCGAGGTGCGCGAGCGCCGGGATCTTGCCGCGCACGTCTTTCGAGCTAGCGACCGTCGCATGGGTGGTCGTGGCGCCGATCACGATCTTGTTGCCCTCGACCCGGATGCCCTGCAGTTCCTTGATTGCCGCCAGATCGATGAAACCGGTGGTCGACAGCAGCCCCAGCTTCATCGACGGCAGCACCGATTGGCCGCCCGCGAGCAGCCTGTCCTCGCCGTGTTCACCCAGCAGTTTGACCGCCTCGGCCACCGAGGCGGGACGGTGATAGTGCATCGCTTGCATCGTGGTCCCCTCAGTGTTTCTTGGCTGCCTGGATCGTCTTCCACACGTTGTACGGCGTGGCCGGCATCGGCACGTCGCGCACGCCCAGATGCGCGAGCGCATCGACGATGGCATTGATCACCGCCGGCGGCGCGCCGATCGCGCCCGCCTCGCCGCAGCCTTTCACGCCGAGCGGGTTGTGCGTGCACGGCGTGCCCTTGGCGGTCTCGACCTGGAAGTGGCACAGGTCGTCGGCGCGCGGCAGCGCGTAGTCCTGGAACGTGCCGGTCACCAGTTGGCCGTCTTCGTTGTACACGCAGCCTTCCAGCAGCGCCTGGCCGATGCCCTGCGCCAGCCCCCCGTGCACCTGCCCCTCGACGATCAGCGGATTGATCACGTTGCCGAAGTCGTCGCAGGCGGCGAAGCGGTCCAGCCGCACGCGGCCGGTCTCCGGATCGACCTCGACCTCGCACACGTACGAGCCGGCCGGATAGGTGAAGTTGGTCGGATCGTAGAACGCGTTTTCGTTCAGCCCCGGTTCGAGCTTGTCGAGCGGGTAGTTGTGCGGCACATAGGCCGTCAGCGCGATCTCGGCGAACGCCTTCTTGCGGTCGGTGCCGGCGACGCGGAACTCGCCGTTCGCAAACTCGATGTCGGACTCGGACGCCTCCAGCAGATGGGCGGCGATCTTCTTGCCTTTGGCGATCACCTTGTCCACCGCCTTCAGGATCGCCGTGCCGCCCACCGCCAGCGAGCGCGAGCCGTAGGTGCCCATGCCGAACAGGATCTTGCCGGTGTCGCCATGCTGGATGTCGATGTCCTCCATCGGGATGCCGAGCTTGTCGGCGACGATCTGCGCGAAGGTCGTCTCGTGCCCCTGCCCGTGCGAGTGCGAACCGGTGAAAATCGTCACCTTGCCGGTCGGATGCACGCGCACTTCGCCCGCCTCGAACAGACCCGCACGCGCACCGAGCGCGCCGGCGATGTTCGACGGCGCGATGCCGCACGCCTCGATGTAGCAGGAGTAGCCGATGCCGCGCAGCAGGCCCTTCTTCGCGCTCTCCGCCTTGCGCGCCTCGAAGCCCTTGACGTCCGCGATCTCCATCACGCGGTTCAACGTCGCCTCGTAGTCGCCGCTGTCGTAAGTCAGACCCACCGGCGTGGCGTACGGGAAGGTGCGGATGAAGTTGCGCTTGCGCAGCTCGGCCGGGTGGATCTTCATCTCGCGCGCCGCGGTCTCCACCAGCCGCTCGACCAGATACGTCGCCTCGGGGCGGCCGGCGCCGCGGTACGCGTCCACCGGCGTGGTGTTGGTGAACACGGCCTGGATCTCGCTGTAGATGAGCGGCGTCGTGTACTGGCCGGCCAGCAGCGTCGAGTGCAGGATGGTCGGGATGCAGGACGCGAACGTGGACAGATACGCGCCCAGGTTGGCGGTTGTGTACTCGCGCAACGCCAGGAACTTGCCGTCGCGGTCCAGTGCCAGCTCCGCGGTCGTCACGTGGTCGCGGCCGTGGGCGTCGGTGAGGAAGCTCTCGCTCCTCTCGGCGGTCCATTTGATCGGCCGGCCGATGCGCTTGCTGGCCCAGGTGATGGCCGTCTCTTCGGCGTACAGGTAGATCTTGGAGCCGAAGCCGCCGCCGACGTCGGGCGCGATCACCCGCACCTTGTGCTCCGGCAGTCCGAGCACGAACGCCGTCATCAGCAGCCGTTCGACGTGCGGATTTTGGCTGGCCACGTACAGCGTGTACGAATCGTCGGCGCGGTTGTAGACGGCGTTGGCGGCGCGCGGCTCGATCGCGTTCGGGATCAGCCGGTTGTTGACGAACTGCAGTTTCGTGACGTGCGCCGCCTTCGCGAACGCGGCGTCCACCGCCGCCTTGTCGCCGATCGCCCACGTGTAGCAGACGTTGTCCGGCGCTTCGTCGTGCACGGCGACCTTGGCCTTGGCGGCGGTCGCGGTGTCGGTCACCGCCGGCAGCACTTCGTAGTCGACCTCGATCAGCTCGGCCGCCGCCTTGGCCTGCGCCAGCGTCTCGGCCACCACCAGCGCGACCTGGTCGCCGACGTAGCGCACCTTGCCTTCGGCCAGCACCGGGTGTTTCGGCTCTTTCATCGGCGTGCCGTCGATGCTGGTGATCAGCCAGCCGCACGGCAGCCCGCCGATGCCCGCGGTGTCCTTGCCGGTGAAGACGCCCAGCACGCCGGGCGCCTTCTCGGCCTTCGAGGTGTCGATGCTGCGGATCTTCGCGTGCGCGTGCGGGCTGCGCAGGAAGTACGCGTAGCTCTGGTTGGGCATCACCACGTCGTCCGTGTACTGCCCCTGCCCGGTCAGGAACCGGTAGTCCTCGCGCCGTTCGATGGCGCGCCCGATCAATCCAGCTTGTGGCGCGTTCATGGTCAGACCCCCATGGCCTTCGCGCCCTGCGCGACGGCCTTGACGATGTTCTGATACCCGGTGCAGCGGCAGAAATTGCCGTCCAGCCCGGCGCGGATCTCTTCTTCCGTGGCGTGCGGGTGATGGGTGACCAGATCGATCGCGCTCATCACCATCCCAGGGGTGCAGAAGCCGCATTGCAGCCCGTGGCAGGCCTTGAAGGCGGCCTGCATCGGATGCAGCGAGCCGTCGGCGGGCGTGATGCCCTCGATGGTCGTCACCTCGGCGTCCTGCACCTGCACCGCCAGCACGTTGCAGCTCTTCACCGCGCGCCCGTTCACGTGCACGGTACACGCGCCGCACTGCGCGGTGTCACAGCCGACGTGCGTGCCGGTCAGCCTCAGATGCTCGCGAATGAACGTCGAGAGCAGGGTATCGGGTGCGACCTGGGCCGTGACCGGCCTGCCGTTGACCCGTAGCGACAACGTCACTGTCATGGTGTCTCCTCGGTGGTGGATGAACGCGGCACGGGTTTACCCGCCGCGCCGTTGGCGTTTTTGGTTCGCTCGCGGCCGCAGCAATGATGCATGCAAGTCACCGCCGGGGCCAAGCGTTCGCACGGCAGAAGGTCGCAAGCCACGTGCCATTGAACACCCATGCCTCGATGCACGCAACGAAGCCCCGCTTGCGCAATTCTGGTACAGCGCGGCCGCTGTACCGCGCCATAGAATGAAACAAAAAGGGGAGACAGCCATGGACCAGCCAGGGCCTACGCCGCGGCTGCCCGCGGACGCTGGCGCGGCCGAAGGCGACCTGCGCGCGCCGATCAGAGAGTCATGGCGCCGTTGTGCCGCCTTTGGCCTGGACGCCGACCGCAAGCCCGAATTCGGCCCGCTGTCGGCCAAGCGCCTGGCCGAGATGCGGGAGCAGAACCGCACGCTCGCGCTCAGTGCGCTGCCGGTGATGGAAAACCTTTACCGGCAGATCGTCGACACCGAGAGCATGATCGTGCTGACCGACGCGCAGGGGCTGATCCTGCATTCACTCGGCGACGACGGTTTTTTGCAGCGCGCCGAAAAGGTGGCGCTCAAGCCCGGTGTGGTGTGGTCGGAAAGCGAGAAAGGAACCAACGCGATCGGTACCGCGATCGCCACCCTCGAGCCGACCCTGGTGCACGGACCTGAGCACTATTTGACGGTCAACCATTTCCTGACCTGCTCGGCGGTGCCGATCGACGATCCGCACGGCCGGCTGATCGGCGTGCTGGACGTGACGGGCGACTGGCGCGGCTATCACCGCCACACGATGGCGCTGGTGAGAATGTCGGCCAGCGTGATCGAGAACAGCCTGTTTCGTGGCGCCTTTCCCGGCGACGTCGCGCTGCATTTCCACGCCCGCGGCGAGCTGATCGGAACGCTGTTCGAGGGCATTGCCGTGTTTCGCGCCGACGGCGCTTTCGTCGCCGCCAACAAAAGCGCACAGTTTCAGTTCGGCATGGACCTGCCACAACTGCGCGGCCGCAGCTTCGCCGAACTGTTCGGCGTGCCGCTGCCCGCGGTGGTCAACCAATTGGCCGTG
>JAKANT010000210.1 GCA_021823635.1 Pseudomonadota bacterium | reverse complement strand
GGACAACGCGAGCGCGGCTTCGAGCTCGCGCGCGTCATGCACTTCGACCAGCACCGCCATCCCGAGCGAGGCAGCCACCGCTTCGAACTCGCGCAGTTGCGCGGGCGCGAGCGCGGCGGCGATCAGCAGCACGCAGTCCGCACCCCAGGCGCGCGCCTGATAGAGCTGATAGGCATCGACGACGAAGTCCTTACGCAGCACCGGAAGGCCGCTCGCGTCGCGGGCCTGCTGCAGATGCTCGGGCGCGCCCTGAAAGAACTGTGCGTCGGTCAGCACCGACAGGCAGGCCGCACCATGGCGGGCATAGGCGGCGCCGATCGCGGCGGGATCGAAGTCCGAGCGCAGCACGCCCTTGGACGGCGAGGCTTTCTTCACTTCCGCGATCACCGCGGCGCGCCCGGCGCCGATTCGCTGCCGCAACGCGGCCGTGAAGTCGCGCACGTCGCGCCGCGCCTCCGCGCGCGCGCGCAAAGCGGTCTCCGGCTCGCGCGCCTTGGCGGAGGCCACCTCCTCGCGTTTGACGGCGAGAATGCGCTGCAGGATGTCGCTCACGGCTGCGCGGCGAGCCGCTGCGTGGCAGCGACGAACTGTTCCAGCTTCTTCTTCGCCGCGCCGCTGGCGATGGCTTGGCGCGCGCGCGCGATGCCCGCTTCGATCGACGGCACGACGTCGGCCGCGTACAGCGCCACACCGGCGTTCAGCACCACGATTTCGCGCGGCGTGCCCGGCGTGTCCTCCAGCGCCTCCAGCACCATCGCGCGCGACTCGGCGGCGTTGCCGACCTTCAGCCCGCGGTTGGAGACCATCGCCAGGCCGAAATCCTCCGGATGGATCTCGTATTCGCGGATCTCGCCGTTCTTCAGCTCGCCGATCATCGTCGCCGCGCCGAGCGACACCTCATCCATGCCGTCCTTGCCCCACACGACGATCGCATGCTTGGCGCCCAGCCGTTGCAGCACCCGTACCTGGATGCCGACCAGATCGGGGTGGAACACGCCCATCAGGATGTTGTCGGCGCCGGCCGGGTTGGTCAGCGGGCCCAGGATGTTGAAGATCGTGCGCACGCCGAGTTCCTTGCGCACCGGCGCGGCATGCTTCATCGCCGCATGATGGTTGGGCGCGAACATGAAGCCGATGCCGGTTTCGGCCAGGCATTGCGCCACCTTGGCCGGCGCGAGGTTGATGTTGGCGCCGAGCGCCTCCAGCACGTCGGCGCTGCCGCTGGCGGAGGACACGCCGCGGCCGCCGTGCTTGGCCACGCGCGCGCCGGCAGCGGCGGCCACGAACGTGCTGGCGGTCGAGATGTTGAAGGTGTGCGCGGCGTCGCCGCCGGTGCCGACGATATCGACCAGGTGCGTGCGGTCGGCGATCTCCACCTTGGTGGCGAACTCGCGCATGATCTGCGCCGCCGCCGTGATCTCGCCGATCGTCTCTTTCTTCACGCGCAGGCCGATGAGCAGGGCCGCGATCTGCACCGGCGTCAGCTCCCCGCTCATCAGCTTGCGCCACAGCGCCAGCATCTCGTCCTGGAAGATCTCACGGTGTTCGATGCAGCGAACCAGCGCTTCGGTAGGCGTGATGGCCATCGACGGTCTCCTTCAGAATCCGCGCGTCGCGATCTCGAGCGCGGCCAGCGCCTCGGCGCGCTGGCGCAGCAGATCGGTTTCGCAGGCAAGCGCCGCCGCTTGCGCCGGCGCAAATGCCGCCTGCGCGGCGTGGCAGTGTTCGAAGAGGTAGCGCTCGAAGACGCGCTGCGACTGTTTCAGCGCCTCGCGCGCGATCTGCGGCGACTCGAGCGCCGCCGCCGCGCGCTGCACGTCCAGAAAAGCCTCCAGCATCGCCTCCGTGGCTGCTTCCTTGGCGCGCCTCAGACATGGCAGCAGGTTGGCGCCGTCCGGCTCCGAGCGGCGGCATTCGTCGAGCGCGCCCGCGTGCGCGGCGCCGAACGCGGCCAGCAGTAGCGCGAAGGCGGCGACCTTCATTGCGCGAGGAAATTGCGCAGCAGCGCGTGGCCGTGTTCGGTGGCGATCGACTCCGGATGGAACTGCACGCCCTCGACCGGCAGCGACGTATGCCGCAGGCCCATGATCTCGCCGTCCGCAGTCCAGGCCGTCACTTCGAGACATGACGGCAGCGACTCGCGCTGAACCGCCAGCGAGTGATAGCGCGCGGCGGTAAACGGCGACGGCAGCCCGGCGAAGATGCCCGCGCCGCTGTGTTCGATCGGCGCCGTCTTGCCGTGCATCAGCGTGCGCGCGCGCACCACGCGGCCGCCGAACGCCTGTCCGATCGCCTGGTGCCCGAGACAGACGCCGAGGATCGGGATGCGGCCGGCGAAGCGTTCGATCACCGCCAGCGTCACGCCCGCTTCGTTCGGCGTGCACGGTCCCGGCGAGATGCAGATGCGGTCCGGGCGCAGCCGTTCGATGTCGGCGAGCGCGATCTCGTCGTTGCGCGCCACGCGCACCTCCTCGCCCAGCTCACCGAAGTACTGCACCAGGTTGTAGGTGAACGAGTCGTAGTTGTCGATCATCAACAGCATGGGACTCACCCGCGCGGGCCCACGAGCAGGCTCCGATTATCGGTCACGGGGATCGTGCCCCGCGTTCGCGGCGCGCGCACCTCGCACATGGGGTCGGGTTCACCGCTCAGCGCCGAAAGTACGCCGCGAACGCGGCCACGGCGCGCTCGATGCCGGCGCGGTCGACGTCCAGGTGCGTGACCAGGCGCAGCGGGTTGTGCGCCAGCACCACGATGCCGCGCTCGCGCAAAAACGGCGGCAACGCGTCGAAGCGCTGCGGCGGCACCTCGACGAACACCATGTTGGTGGCGTGCTCGACCTGCAAGCCGTCGATCGCGCGCAGGCCGGCGGCGAGCCGCGCCGCGTTTTCGTGGTCCTCGGCCAGTCGTGCGACGTGGTGTTCGAGCGCATAAAGGCCCGCCGCGGCGAGGACACCGGCCTGGCGCAGGCCGCCGCCCAGCATCTTGCGCGGCCGCCGCGCGGCGGCGATGAACTCGCGCCGGCCCAGCAGCACCGAACCGACCGGCGCTCCCAGCCCTTTGCTCAGACAGACCGACACCGAGTCGAACCCGCGCACGAGCTCGCGCGCATCCGCACCGAGCGCGGCCGCGGCGTTGAACAGCCGCGCCCCGTCCAGATGCGTGGCCAGGCCGCGCGCATGCGCAAGCCGCGTGGCTTGCGCGCAGTAGGCGGGCGCGAGCGCCTTGCCGCCGATCGTGTTCTCCAGCGCCAGCAGCCGCGTGCGCGCGAAGTGCGGATCGTCGGGCTTGATCGCGGCGGCGATTTTCTCCAGCGGCAACGAGCCGTCCGGCGCGTTTTCGACCGGCTGCGGCTGGATCGATCCGAGCACGGCCGCGCCGCCGCCCTCGTAGCGGAACGTGTGCGCCTGCTGGCCGACGATGACCTCGTCGCCGCGCTGGCAGTGCGTCATCAGCGCGGTCAGGTTGCTCTGCGTGCCGCTTGGCATGAACAGCCCCGCTTCGAAGCCGAGACGTTCTGCGAGTACCGCCTGCAGGCGGTTGACGGTCGGATCGTCGCCGAACACGTCGTCGCCTACCTCCGCCTCGGCCATCGCGCGCCGCATGCCGGGCGTCGGTTTCGTCACCGTGTCGCTGCGCAGATCGACGATTTCACTCGCCATCGAAGCCGTCCTCCACCTGCTCGGCCGCGCGCAGCACGGCGCGCGCCTTCGCTTCGGTCTCGCGCCATTCCATCTCCGGGATCGAATCGGCGACGATGCCGGCCGCGGCCTGCGCGTACAGCACGTTGTCCTTGATCACGCCGGTGCGGATCGCGATCGCCAGGTCCATGTCGCCGGCGAACGACAGATAGCCGACCGCGCCGCCATAGATGCCGCGCTTTTCCGGCTCCAGCTCGTCGATGATTTCCATCGCCCGCACCTTGGGCGCGCCGGTGAGCGTGCCGGCCGGAAAGGTCGCCCGCAGCACGTCCAGATTGGACAGCCCCGGTTTCAGTTTCCCTTCGACGTGGCTGACCAGGTGCATCACGTGCGAGTAGCGCTCGATCACGTACTGCTCCGGCACTCTCACCGTGCCGGTGACGGCGATGCGGCCGATGTCGTTGCGCGCCAGATCGATCAGCATCAGGTGCTCGGCGCGCTCCTTCGGATCGGCCGCCAGCTCCGCCGCCAGCCGCTCGTCCTGTGCCGGCGTGGCGCCGCGCGGCCGCGTGCCCGCGATCGGCCGGATGGCGACATAGCGCTCGCCGTCGCGCGCCTCGCTGCGCACTAAGATCTCGGGCGAAGCGCCGACGATGTGGTGGTCGCCGAAGTCGTAGTAGTACATGTACGGCGACGGGTTCAGCGTGCGCAGCGCGCGATACAGCGACAGCGGCGCATCCGCGTACTGCTTGCGGATGCGCTGGCCGATCTGCACCTGCATCACGTCGCCAGCGGCGATGTATTCCTTCGCGCGCGCCACCGCCGCCAGATAAGCGTCTTTCGGAAACTCGCGCGTCTCCGGACGGCGTACGCTGGCGCGCGTGTGCGGCGGCTCGATGTGGCGGGCGAGCTTCATCTTCAGCTCGCGCAGCCGTTCGCGCGCGCGCTGCAACCCTTCCGCGTGCGAGGCGTCCGCATACACGATCAGGTACGCGCGGCCGGCCAGGTTGTCGATCA
>JAKANT010000209.1 GCA_021823635.1 Pseudomonadota bacterium | reverse complement strand
CCTGCGCGCGACCATCGCGCAGCGCCTCATCCCCTTCAAGGACCACAAGGGCCGCATCCCGGCGATCGAGCTGATGCTCAACAATCCGCTGATCTCCGACCTGATCTTCAAGGGCGAGGTGCACGAGATCAAGGAAGTGATGAAGCGCTCGCGCGAGCAGGGCATGATCACCTTCGACCAGTCGCTGTTCGAACTGCACGAGCGCGAGCAGATCTCCTACGAGGACGCGCTGCGCAACGCCGATTCGGTCAACGACGTCCGCCTGCAGATCAAGCTCAACTCGAAGCTGTACGGCGGCGTGGCCGGCATCCACAAGGGCATCGAACACCTAGGGCTGGCCGGCTGACATGGCGTTGGCCGGCCGAGTCGCCTGGATCACCGGTGCCGGCAGCGGCATCGGCCTGGCCGGCGCGCGCGAACTGGCGGCGGCCGGCGCCAAGGTCGTGATGTCGGGACGGCGCGCCGCCGTGCTCGAACGCGAAGCGGCGGCCATCCCCGGCGCCGAGATCGAGCCGCTCGACGTGGGCGACCGCGCCGCGGTGGCGCGCGTGGCGGACGCCATCCTCGCGCGTCATGGCCGCATCGACATCCTCGTCAACAGCGCGGGCCTGAACACGCCGAACCGTTTCTGGCGCGATCAGACGACGGACGGCTACGAGGAGGTGGTCCGGATCAACCTGCACGGCACTTTCTACTGCGTGCACGCGGTGCTGCCGTCGATGCGCGCGCGCCGCGACGGCCTGATCGTGAACATCGCGTCCTGGGCCGGGCGGCACGTGATGGCCCTGGTCGGGCCCGCCTACAACGCCGCCAAACATGCGGTGGTGGCGCTGACCGAGACGATCAACATCGAGGAGGGCGCCAACAACATTCGCGCCTGCGCCATCTGCCCGGGCGAAGTCGCCACCCCGATCCTGGAGCGGCGGCCGGTGCCGCCGTCGCCGCAGGAACGGGCGAAAATGCTGCAGCCGGAAGACCTCGGCCGTACCATCCGCTGGGTGGCCGAACAGCCGCCGCACGTGTGCGTGAACGAGATCCTGCTCAGCCCGACCTGGAACCGCATTTACCTCGGCGGGCCGGACATCCAGCGCCGTTAGCGACGATGACGAGCGTTTACGACTTCAGCGTCAAAAGGATCGACGGCAAGACCCAAAAGCTGTCCGCTTACAAGGGAAAAGTGCTGCTGGTCGTCAACACCGCGAGCCAATGCGGCTTCACGCCGCAATACGCCGGCCTACAGAAGCTGTACGAGAAGTACGGCGAGCGCGGATTGGTGGTGCTGGGCTTCCCGTGCAACCAGTTCGGCGCGCAGGAACCGGGCAGCGAGAAGGAGATCGCGCGCTTCTGCGAGACGAGCTTCGGCGTGACGTTCCCGATGTTCGCCAAGGTGGACGTCAACGGCGATTCGGCGCATCCGCTGTTCCAGCACCTGAAGGCTGCGGCGCCGGGGATCCTGGGCAGCGAATCGATCAAGTGGAACTTCACCAAGTTCCTCGTCGATCGAGGCGGCCGGGTCGTCAAACGCTACGCGCCGAACGTCGATCCCGAAAAAATCGCCCCCGACATCGAGGCGCTGCTCTGATGGCCGAGCCGGCGGTGCCGCCGCAGCCCGGCGCGGCGGCGCACGCGGGCGGCTATTCGATACATCGATCGGCACTGCTGACCAAGGCGGGCTTGACGCCGACGCGCATCGCGACCACCGCGACCGTGCGCCTGGGCGAAGGTCCGACCATCGATCTGATCGAACTGGCCACCGAAGCGAGCGTGCCCGGCCTGACCGGCGCCGCGTTCCAGCAGCACGCGCAAGAGGCGAAAGAGGGATGCCCGGTGTCCAAGGCGCTGGCCGGCCCGCGCATCACGCTGCGCGCGAAGCTGGTCTGAGAGCGCCGGCGGCGGAGCGATGCCGCAGCGCGCGGCGCCTCGCTGTGCGCTGCGCGAGCGTTCAGCCCGTCTGATCGGCGGCGCGCCGCCGGTAGCGGCCGGCCACCAGTTCGAAGCGAAACAGCCGACATTCGAGCGGGCCGTTGAACAGCACCGTGCGGCGCGTTTCCTGCAGCCGCATCTGGCGTGGAAGATCGAGGTCGGCCGACAGCATCCACGCGGTCCAGCCGCCGAATTTGCGCTTCAAGTTGGCGGCGACCTCGCCCATCAGTTTCGGCACGCTGGCCGAGCGCGGCCGGCTCTGCGCGCCGTATGGCGGATTGGTGACGATCAGTCCTGCCGTGGCCGGCGCCTCGAGCGTGCGCGCATCGGCGGCAAAAAGCCTGAGCCGGCCATCGGCGAGCCACGATCCGAAGCCGGCGCGCTCGGCGTTGATGCGCGCCTGCTCGATGACCCGCGTCGAGATGTCGGCCCCGAAGATCGCGGCCTGCGCGCGTTCGTCGATGCGAGCGCGCGCTTGGGCGAGCAGCTCTTTCCAGGCCGCCGCGTCGAACTCGTGCAGCCGCTCGAACGCGAAGCGGCGTTGCAATCCCGGGGCGCGCCGGGCGGCGATGGCCGCGGCTTCGATCGCGATCGTGCCGCTGCCGCAGAACGGATCGAGGAGCGGCTGCTGCGGCGTCCAGCCCGACAACGCCAGCAGGCCGGCGGCGAGGTTTTCCTTCAACGGCGCCTCGCCTTTGTCCGCACGCCAGCCGCGCTTGAACAGCGCCTCGCCCGACAGATCGAGATAAAAGCTCGCGCTGCGCTCGTCCAGGTAGGCGAACACGCGCACGTCCGGGCGGGCGCGGTCGATCGACGGGCGGGCGCCGGTCTTTGCGCGCAGCCGGTCGGCAATCGCGTCCTTGACGCGCAGCGTGACGAACTCGCGGCTGCCGAGCGGCGCGCGCGCGAGCGTCGTATCGACGCGCAGCGTTCGGCGCGCATCGAACCAGCGTTCCCATGTAACCGCACGGGCGGCGGCGTACACGTCGTCCTCGTTCGTGTACTGGGCGTGGCCTACCTGCCACAGCACGCGGCTCGCAAGGCGCGAGTGCAGGTTCGCCGCGTAGGCCACCGGCAGCGCGCCGCCGAACGCCACACCGCCTGCTTCGGGCGCGCACTGCGCGGCGCCGCAGCCGCGCAGCTCGTCGGCGAGCAAGTCCTCGAGCCCGCGCGGGCAGACGGCGAAGAAACGCTCGCTCGGCACCGGCCGCGCCCGCGCGCCGCTCAAAACGGCTTGAACACGACCAGCAGCACGGTCGCCAGCAACACCAAGACCGGCAGCTCGTTGAACCAGCGGTACCAGACGTGCGAATGGCGGTTGCGGCCGCGCTTGAAGTCCGCTAGCAGCTTGCCGCACCAGCCGTGATAGGCGATCAGCAGCAACACCAGCGCCAGCTTGGCGTGCATCCAGCCGGCGCCGATGCCGATGCGATAGCCGAGCCACAGCCACAGGCCGAAGACGATCGCCGCGACGCCGAGCATCGTCATGAAGCGATACAGCTTCGCGCCCATCAGCAGCAGGCGGTCGCGCTCGGCCCCTGGCCCCGAGACCTGCGCCAGGTTGACCAGGATGCGCGGCAGATAGAACAGGCCGGCGAACCAGCTCGTCACGAAGACGATGTGGAAGGATTTGACCCAGAGCACGGCGACCGTCAGCGGCGCACTTCGCCGTTGCCGAAGACGACGTACTTCTGCGAGGTGAGGCCTTCGAGGCCGACCGGGCCGCGCGCGTGCAGCTTGTCGTTGGAGATTCCGATCTCGGCGCCCAGCCCGTACTCGAAGCCGTCGGCAAAGCGCGTCGAGGCGTTGACCATCACCGACGCCGAGTCCACTTCGCGCAGGAAGCGCATCGCGGTCGTGTAGTTTTCGGTCACGATGGCGTCGGTGTGGCGGCTGCCGTAGGTGTTGATGTGCTCGATCGCCGCCGCCACGTCCGGCACGACGCGAATCGACAGGATCGGCGCCAGATATTCGGTGCGCCAGTCTTCCTCGGCGGCCGCGCCGCAGGCGATGCCGGCCGCCTCCAGCAGCGCTTTCGTCTGCGGGCAGCCGCGCAGCTCCACCCCCTTGTCCGCGTAGAGGCGGCCGAGCCGCGGCAGCAGGCGCGCCGCGACCGCCTGCGCCACCAGCAGCGTTTCCATCGTGTTGCAGGTGCCGTAGCGCTGCGTCTTGGCGTTATCGGCGATCGCCACCGCCTTGTCGAGGTCGGCGTCGGCATCCACGTACACGTGGCAAATGCCGTCCAGGTGCTTGATCATCGGCACCCGGCTTTCGCGCATCAGCCGTTCGATCAACGCGCGGCCGCCGCGCGGCACCACCACGTCCAGGTACTCCGGCATCGACACCAGCAGCCCGACCGCGGCGCGGTCGGTGGTGTCGATCAATTGCACGGCGTCGCGCGGCAGCCCGGCCGCGGCCAGCGATTCGGCCGCCAGTGCGGCCAGCGCGCGATTGCATTCGATTGCCTCGGAGCCGCCGCGCAGGATGGCGGCATTGCCGCTCTTGATGCACAAGCCGGCGGCGTCGATCGTCACGTTGGGCCGGCTCTCGTAGACGATGCCGATCACGCCCAACGGCACGCGCATGCGACCGACACGGATTCCCGAGGGCATCGGCCGCACGTCGCTGATCGCGCCCACCGGATCCGGCAGTTGCACGATCTGCTCCAGTCCGGCCGCCATCTGTTCGATCGCCGCGGCCGACAGCGCCAAGCGGTCGAGCAGCGCCGCGTCCAGCCAG
>JAKANT010000208.1 GCA_021823635.1 Pseudomonadota bacterium | reverse complement strand
TGGTCGCGAGGACGCGGGCCGCTACTTCGGCACGATGGAACAGGTGCGCGACGCAGCCACGCGCGGCGACCGCTGCGCGCTCGTGGCGCGCGTGCGCTACGCGCCCGGCGCCGATGGCCTCGCCAAAGGGGCGCTGCTGGTGGTCATCAAGCCCGTGCTGGCCGCGTTCGCGCCGATCGACGTCAAGCTCTACGCCGCCGGGCAGCCGGCGTTTCCGCAGCAATCGACCGGCGATCAGTTCTTCGACGAAGCGCAGTGGGAGAGCTACCGCAAGCTCGGCGAGGCAATCGGGCTGCGCGTCTTCGATCTGTGGCCGGGGTTCGTGAGCGTCGCGCGCGCGTGGGCGGCGGCTAGCTGAGCGCGGAACGCACTGCCTCGACCCGCGCCGCGTGCACCGCGCGCGCGATGGCCGCGCCGTCCGGACCCGCGCTGGCGGCCACTGCGCCGGCATCGATCAAACGCGCCGCCGCGAGTGCGGAAAGCAGCCGCGCTCGCTGCGGGTAGCTCGCATCCGCGTAGCCGGTGCGGCCGCGAAAATCCGCTTCGCACGCGTCGAGCACGTGCGCGAACAGGGCGGGGCGCCGCAAGGCGTCGCAGCGCTCGAGCAGCTCCACGAGCGCTTCGGCGTCCAGTTCGAGCGCGCGATGCACGTGGCCGTGCTCGCGCGCGACGACGAGCGCAACGTCGCGGCATTCGGCCGGCACGCGCAGCCGCTCGCACACGGCGCGCGCCAGTTCGACGCCGCGCTGCTCATGCCCGGGATGGCGCGGCCACAGCTCGCGCGGCGTGCTGCCCTTGCCGAGGTCGTGCAGCAAGGCGGCGAAGCGCGCCGGCAGCGCGGCGTCGAGCGCGGCGGCGGCATCGAGCACCAGCAGCAGGTGCGCGCCGGTATCGACCTCCGGGTGCACCTCGGCGCGCTGCGGCACGCCCCACAGGCGATCGACTTCCGGCAGCAGCCGCGCCAGCGCGCCGCAGTCGCGCAGCACCTCGAACATGCGCGACGGGCGCGGCTCCATCAGGCCGCGGGCAAGCTCCTGCCAGACGCGCTCCGGCACCAGCGCGTCCACTTCGCCCGCCGCGACCATGCGGCGCGCCAGCGCCAGCGTCTCCGGCGCGACCGTGAAGTCGTGAAAGCGCGCGGCAAAGCGCGCCAGCCGCAGGATGCGCACCGGATCCTCGGCGAAGGCGTCGCTGACGTGGCGCAGCACCTTCGCTTCCAGATCGTGCCGGCCGCCGAACGGATCGATCAATGCGCCGGTCTCGTCCATCGCCATCGCGTTGATGGTCAGATCGCGGCGCGCCAGGTCCTGCTCCAGCGTGACGTCGGGCGCGGCGTGAAAGACGAAACCGTGATAGCCGGGCGCGCGCTTGCGCTCGGTGCGCGCCAGCGCGTATTCCTCGCGCGTGACCGGATGCAGGAAGACCGGAAACTCCTTGCCCACCGGCGTGAAGCCGGCGGCGAGCATCTGTTCGGGCGTGGCGCCGACGACCACCCAGTCGCGGTCGCCGTGCGCGCGGCCGAGCAACCGGTCGCGCACGCAGCCGCCGACGGTGTAGATCCTCATCGAACGCTGCGCGCGCCGCCGCGGCTAACGCCGTGCCCGCGCGCGCAGGGCCGCCAGGCGCGCGCGCGCATTCAGGCCGGCCAGATAAAGCGCCGCTTCGGCTTCCATCGGCGTGGCGCGGATGCCCAGTTCCGGCGCCGGCCGATACGGCTGTTCACTGGCGACGTTGTCGACTTTCATCGAGTCGAGGTTGTCGCGCGACAGCAGCGGCTCGCCGGGCAGAAGCTCCATCAGACGCGCCTGCAGGCGCGCGATCGGCTCGGGCAGCGCGATCACCGGGCGCGGATGGCCGGCGGCGCGGGCGGCGAACGAAACCAGTTCGCGCAGCGTGTAGATGCGCGGGCCGGCCAGTTCGTACGTCTTGCGGTACGTCGCGCCGTTGTCCAGGCTGTTGCAAATGGCGCGCGCCAAGTCCTGCACCCACACCGGCTGGAACTTGGCGTTCGCGCCGCCGATCGGCAGCACCGGGAACCAGCGCGCGAGCTCGGCGAAAAGGTTGAGGAAGTTGTCTTCGGCGCCGAACACGACCGACGGTCGGAAGATCGTCCAAGCGAGCGACGAGCCGCGCACGTGCGACTCGCCTGCCGCCTTGCTGCGCAGGTACATCGACGGCGCATCGGCCGCGGCGCCGAGGGCGCTGACGTGCAGCAGGCGGTTGACGCGGTGTTTGGCGCAGGCGGCGACCAGACGGCGCGGCAGCTCGGCGTGCGCGCGCTCGAAATCGGCGGCGCGGCCGTGCAGGATGCCGACCAGGTTGATCACTGCGTCCTGTCCCGCCACCAGACGCTCGAGCGCGGCGTCGTCGTGGATGTCGGCCTCGACCACGTCGCAGGTCGGCAGCAGGATCAGATGCTTGGCGCGATCGCGGCGGCGCGAGGGCACCAGTGCGCGGCAGCCGCGCGCAACGAGCAGGTTGACGACGTAGCGGCCGATGAATCCGGAACCGCCGAGTACGAGCACGTCGTGGTGGCGCATGGTTCGCACGTTCGCTGGTCGGAGGTTCGTTTACCGGCGCCGATTCTAGGCGAGCACGCGCGCTGCTTCGGGCTGCGACCGAGGTGGTCGGCGCCGCTGCCGGGGGACGGCGCACGGCTACGGCAGATCGGTGCTGCCGGCCGCTTTCGGCGCCACCGAGCCGAGACGCGTCTTCAGCGACGTCTCGCCGCGGCCGAACAACGCCGCGTACACCACGGCGTTGGCCATGACCTTCTTTACGTAATCGCGCGTCTCGTTGAAAGGGATGGTCTCGGCGAAGATCGCGCCTTCGACCGCGCGCGGTAGCGCGGCGCGCCAGGCGCGCGCGCGCATCGGGCCGGCGTTGTACGCGGCGGAGGCGAGCAGCGGATGGCCGTCGAGGTCGTCGTACACCAAGCGCAGGTACTGCGTGCCGAGGCGCAGGTTGACGTCCAGCTCGGTGACCCGTCCGGGCTTGAAGTCGTTCATGCCGACGCGGCGCGCCACGTAACGCGCGGTGGCCGGCATCAGTTGCATCAAGCCCAGCGCACCGGCCGACGAGCGCGCGTCCGGGATGAAGCGCGATTCCTGCCGGATCAGCCCGTACACCCACGCCGGATCGAGGCCGGCGGCCGCGGCGTGCCGCATCAGTCGGTCGCGGTGCGGCGACGGATAGCGGCTTTCGAGGTCGATCTCGGTACGCGTGCGCTCCGAGGCCGCGATCATGCGGTCGTAGACGTTGCGCCGGCGCGCGTATTCGCCGGCCGCCAGAAGTTCGCGGTCGCTTCGGCCGCGCAGCTGCCAGTTCCACTCGCGATTGCCGTCGGCGCGCAGGCCGAGCTCGTAGAACTTCAGCGCGCGCGCGAACCCGGGATTGCCGCTCCAGGCCGCGACCTCCTCTTCGCTCGGCGGCTGCGCCGACGAGGCCGGCGCGAGCGGCCGCTCGAACTCCTCGGCCGCGAGTCGGCCGTAGAAGTCGAGGCGGTCGGCGATCGTGCGCAAAGAGACGTACGCCTCGGAGCTACGGCCCTCGGCCAACAGCGCGCGCGCGTGCCAGTAGATCCAGGCCGGCTGGCTGCGCAGTTCGGCGGGCATGCGCTCGATCGTGGTGCGCACCATCGCCCAGTCCGGGCCGTCGGCGTCGCCGCGCAGCGCCGCGCGCACCTGCCATTCGAGCACCTCGTCGGCGCGCGCCGTCTCCGGCGCCACGCCCACCAGCTCGCCGCCGCGGCGGTACCAGTCGAGCGCTTCGGGGGCGAGCTTGTACGCCGCCATGTGCGCGATGCGGCCCCACATCTGCGCGCGCGCCGGCGCCGTCAGATGCGGCTCCAGCTTCAGTGCGAAACGCGCCGCCTGCTGCGGGTCGTCGCGCGCCAGGCGGGCGACCGCCACCCGCGCCGTTTCGCGTTCGGAGCCCAGCCTGCGCTCGTTGGCGGCGAGCCAGCTCGCGGGGCGGTCGATCGCCTGCGCGATCGACGCCGAATCGGACTTCGGCAGCCAGGCGACCAGCCGCTTGGCCACCGCGGGCTGATTGACTTCGACCAGCGCGCGCATGCGCTCCCAGGGCGAAATGCGTTCGTCGATCAACAGCGCTTCGGTGAGCGCCCAGCAGCCTTCGCCGCCGGCGTCGCGGCTCGCGGCCAGCAGCCGGCGCGCCGAAGCGGCCAGTTCGTCGAGGGCGCCGCCTTCGCCCCGCTGGTAGCGGGCGAGCGCCGCGTAACACCGCAGCTGCGGATCGTCGTTCCACACCAGGTGCGGCCACTCGCGCTCGAACGCGGCCCATTCGCGCCGGCTGCCGAGCGCAAGCAGCCACTCCAGCCGCATGCGGTCGGCAACGTAGGTGCCGGCATGGCGGGCGATGAACGCAGAGACGTCGGCGTCGACGCGCGCGGGTGCATCGGTGCGCAGCCGCAACTGCAGCCGCCACAGATCGACGTACGCGGCGAGCACGTGGTCGCGCAGGCGCGCGGCGAACGCTTCGAAACGGTCACGGTTGCCGGCGAGCGCGGCGTCGCGCGCCGCCAGAAAGGCCTCGTCGGCCTGGCTCGACGCGAGCGCCGCGGGCGGCGCCGCCACGACCGGCGCTAGCAGCGCTGGCGCCAATCCCAAGGACAGGGCGCCAGCCACGAGGACGACCGCGCGTAACATCGACGGAAGGCTATCACAGCGAC
>JAKANT010000207.1 GCA_021823635.1 Pseudomonadota bacterium | reverse complement strand
TCTACGACGCGGCGATGAAGTACATCGCGGACGGCGTGCCGACGGTCGTGTTCGGCGGCGAGGAGTACGGCACCGGATCCTCGCGCGACTGGGCCGCCAAGGGCACGCAACTGCTGGGCGTCAAGGCGGTGATCGCGCGCAGCTTCGAGCGCATCCACCGCAGCAACCTGGTCGGCATGGGCGTGCTGCCGCTGCAGTTCATGGGCAACGACAGCGCCGCCACGCTCGGCATCACCGGCGATGAGACGTTCGACATCCTCGGCCTGGAAGGCGATATCAGGCCGCAGCAGCAATGCACGCTCGTGATCCGTCGCAAGGACGGTTCCGTGCGCGAGGTACCGCTGAAGTTGCGCATCGACACGCCGATCGAGGTCGACTACTACAAGCACGGCGGCATCCTGCCGTACGTGCTGCGGCAGCTGCTGTCAGCCTGACCAGCGCTCGCGTGCGGCGCTGAGCACGGCGCGGCCATGCCCGCTCAAGGCGCCGAACGGCGACCGAGGGAGACAACGATGAAGAGCGAAACCGACGCCACCGCGGTCGATGCGCCGCGGCTGCTGGACCGACCGGAGCCCTCCGGTTTCTGGGATCGCGGCTGGCCGCTGCTGATACTGGCCGTGATGACGGCGCTGCTCGTCCGCGCCTGCATTCCGAGCGCGCCGCCGGCCGCACCCGCCTTCGACACCGCCGCGGCGGCGCGCGCCGCCAACGAACGGGCCATGGCGGCGTTGGCGGCGCTGCCCGCCAACGCGCCAGTAGGCGACGTGGTGCGCGCGCTGAATCTCGCCGTCGTGAACTTCGCGAGCGGCAGCGCGGAGATTCCGCCGGATGCCCGGGCAGTGCTCGCCAAGGCCGCGGCGGTGATCGCCGCGTTGCCCGCCAACGTCAGACTCGAGATCGGCGGCCACACCGACGACACCGGCACGGTCGAAGGCAATCTCGCACTGTCTGCGGCGCGCGCGCAAGCGGTGCTCGACGCGCTGGCGGCGGCCGGCGCTCCGCGCGACCGACTGCTTGCGAAGGGTTACGGCGACGCGCGACCGATCGCCAGTAACGCCACCGAAGAGGGCCGCTTCCGCAACCGGCGCATCGAATTCGCGCCCGCGAACTGAGCACGCAGAACCGGCCGACGCGGGATTGCGCGCCGCCGTCGCGTCCGGCCAAGGCTCGCGCAGTCGACTTCCTTGCTTAGTCGCCGCGCGGCGCTTCGACGTAGGCGTCAGGACGCCACCAGACGCGGCCATCGCGCTCGACGACCTCGAGCGCGCGCAGCGCGCCGCGGCCGGCGCAAGGCCCGCCGGCGCAGGCGCCGCTTCCCGGGTCATACAAGGCGCCGTGCGTCGCGCAGATCAGATACTCGCCGTCGGCGTCGAAGAACATTCCCGGCTGCCAGTCCAGTTCCATCGCCACGTGCGCGCAGCGGTTGAGGTAGCCCCGAACCTGCCCGCGAAAGCGAACGACGAAACCGCTCGCCGGCTGCCCACCGACGCTGACCGCGAAACGCACGCCGGGCCCGCCGTCGGCGAGCGCCTCGGCCGGGCATAGTTCGATCAGCTCCCCCACAACCACCGTCTCAGATCATCGACCGAATCGAGCAGCGCCAGCGGCTCGAGACGGGCCAGATCGGCGCGCGGATGGGCGCCGTAAGTGACGCCCGCGGCCGCGGTGCCGGCGGCCGCTGCCATCTGCAAATCGTGCGTGGTGTCGCCGATCATCAGCATGCGCGCCGGCGCCACGCCGAGTTCGTCGGACAGCTCGAGCAGCATCGCCGGATGCGGTTTCGGCGCCGTCTGGTCGGCGCAACGCGTGGCCGCGAAATACCCCTGCAGATCCGCCGCGTCCAGCGCGCGCGCAAGCCCGGCGCTGCTCTTGCCGGTGGCCACGGCCAGCAACTTGTCGGCCGCGGCCAGCGAGGTGAGCAGTTCACGCGCGCCGGCGAACAAGGACAGCGTGCGCTCGTTCGCCAGGTAGTGGTACCGATAGCGGGCGGCAAACTCGGCGGCTCTGGCGGGCGGCAGGTCGGGCACCGCGCGCGCCAGCGCGTCGGACAACCCGAGCCCGATCACGTGCGACGCCGTACCGAAGTCCGGCACCACGAGTCCGAGATCGGCGGCGGCCTGCTGGATCGCGCGTGCGATCGTCGCGGTGGAATCGATCAGCGTGCCGTCCCAGTCGAAGACGATCAGGTCGAAGCGGTCAAGCACGCAGCGCCTCCGCTTCGCCGAGCGCACGCAGGAAGTCGGCGCACTCGCGCGGAAGCGGTGCCTGCACTTCGAGCGGTGCACTGCTCACGGGGTGAGTAAACCGAACGCTTGCAGCATGCAGGAACATGCGCGCCAGACGGGCGCCGCCCTCGCCCCTCGCCAACCGCTTGTTCAGTTCGAAGTCGCCGTACTTGTCGTCGCCGACGATCGGAAAACCGACGTGCGCCAGATGCACGCGGATTTGGTGCGTGCGGCCGGTCTTCAGTTCCGCCTCCAACAGCGAGTAGCCGCCGAAGCGTTGCCGCAGCCCGAACACGGTATGCGCGGGCAGTCCCTGCGGATCGACGTTGACGCGACGTTCGCCGCCGGCGTTGACGAACTTGCGCAACGCGGCCCGCACGTGACGGCGCGGCTCCGCCCAGTCGCCCTTGACCAGCGCGAGGTAGCGCTTCCGCACCCGGCCGGTGCGCAGCTGTTCGTGCAGCCCGGTCAGCGCGCGGCGCGATTTGGCGAGCAGCAGCACGCCCGAGGTTTCCCGATCGAGCCGATGCACGAGTTCGAGGAACGGCTGGTGCGGCCGTGCCGCGCGCACGCGTTCGATCAGACCGAACGAAACGCCGCTGCCACCGTGCGCGGCCAGTCCGGCCGGTTTGTCGACCGCGATCAGGTGCTCGTCCTCGTACAGCACCGGCGGCATGGCGGCCGGCGCCGACGGCGGCTCGCGCGCCGCGATGCGCAGCGGCGGCAATCGCAATTCGTCGCCGGCAGCCAACCGCTGCTCGGCACGCGCGCGCGCCTTGTTGACGCGCACCTCGCCGCTGCGGACGATGCGGTAGATGTGGCTCTTCGGAACGCCTTTGGCGAGCTTGAGCAGAAAGTTGTCGAGGCGCTGGCCGGCCGCCTCGGCGCCCACGGTCAGATACGACACCCGACCGGCCGACACCCCGGCGGCGGCCGAGTCCCCACCGTCGCGCTCGCTTTTGCTGGCGCCTTGCATCTTCCCTATACTCGCGCGCGTTGGAACCGGTCGGGTTGCTCGAAGCGCGATTCGCCGAGCGGCAGGCCGGTCCGACCTGGCTGGGATTCTAGCGACGCGGACTCCGCCACCAGCGGTCGCACGCGGCTCGCGACCGATTCCTGCAAGCTGCCGCGTTCGCCGTTCGCCCGGCGCCGCGGATCGAGAGCGATGCGGCATCGAATAGGCGCATCGCGAAGTGCAACCGAGGGTGCCGCCGACTGCGGCGGCCCGGCTGAATCGAGTCGAATTTGGAAGTTCGGCGGTGCCCGTACGAAGGCGGCGCCGAGCGGCAGAACGAAAGTCCGGTCTCAAACGGTGAAGACGATCGAAGCGCTTCCCATCCCCCGCGCCGATCGCCGCGCGCGTGCACGGGCCGGACGCGCCGCTTTCTGATCCGCGGTTCGATCCGATTCGGCACCGGCGCCGCAACCGGCGCGAGGAGTGCTGAATGAAACGGATGTTGTTCAATGCCACCCACGCCGAGGAGCTGAGGGTGGCGATCGTCGACGGCCAGAAGCTGATCGACATCGATATCGAGACCGCCGGCCGCGAGCAACGCAAGTCCAACATTTACAAGGGCGTCGTCACTCGCGTCGAACCGAGCCTGGAAGCGTGTTTCGTCGATTACGGCGAGGAGCGGCACGGTTTCCTGCCGTTCAAGGAGATCGCGCGCGAGTACTTCCGCGAAGGTGTGGACGTGCGCAGCGCGCGCATCCAGGACGCGGTCAAGGAAGGCCAGGAGCTGATCGTCCAGGTCGAGAAGGAGGAACGCGGCAACAAGGGGGCGGCCCTGACCACGTTCATTTCGCTCGCCGGCCGCTACCTGGTCTTGATGCCGAACAACCCGCGCGGCGGCGGCGTGTCGCGCCGCGTCGAAGGCGAAGACCGGCAGGAACTGCGCGAGGCGATCGAAAAGCTGGAGCTGCCGGCCGGCATGAGCGTGATCGCGCGCACCGCCGGCATCGGGCGTACCGTCGAGGAACTGCAGTGGGACCTGAACTACCTGCTGCACCTCTGGCGCGCGATCGAGGATGCGGCCACGCCGCTTTACCGCGACGCCGCCGGCAATACCACGCGCGAGCCGACCACCGACGGCCAGAAGAACAAACGGCTGAATCCGGCGCCGTTCCTGATCTTCGAAGAATCGAGCCTGGTGATTCGTGCCATCCGCGACTACTTCCACCCGTCGATCGGCGAAATCCTGATCGACACCGACGAGGTCTACGAACAGGCGCGCCAGTTCATGAGCCACGTGATGCCGGACATGGTCAATCGCGTGAAGCGCTACAAGGACGACATCCCGCTGTTCTCGCGTTTCCAGATCGAACACCAGATCGAGTCAGCCTATGCGCGTTCAGTCAACTTGCCTTCCGGCGGCGCCATCGTCATCGATCACACGGAAGCCCTGGTGTCGGTGGACGTGAACTCCGCCCGGGCCACCCGCGGCGCCGACATCGAGGAAACCGCCTTCCGCACCAACCTGG
>JAKANT010000206.1 GCA_021823635.1 Pseudomonadota bacterium | reverse complement strand
CCGGGCACGCTGCTCGGCACCGCGGTGGCATGCGGCGGCATGGCCGCCAGTTACGTGGCCGCCGCGCTGGCGCTGCGACGCGTGGTGCCCGTGGCCTGGGCGCAGGCCGGCGTGCGCGACATCGCCTGGTTCATCGGCATCGCCGGGGCCGGCACCCTGCTGGCGGCCTTTTTGTACGTCGGCGGCTATCTGCTCGACGGCACGCTCGAGCCGAGCGAAGGACCGCGCGTGCTCGCCTACCTGTGGCTGGGCGATGTGCTGGGCCTGATCGTGCTCACGCCGTTGCTGCTGCTGATCGCCGGCGGCGCATGGGCCGGCTGGCGCGAGCTGGCGCCGCGGGCGCGGCGCGCGGCGATCCGCGACACTTTGCTGCTGATCGCGGCGCTGGCCGCGCTGCTGGCGGTCGTGTTCGGCGTCAAGCCGTTCGACGAGCTGCGCATGTCGTATCTGGTGTTTCTGCCGATGATCGCGTTCGCGCTGCGCTACGGGCTCGTCGGGGCGGCGATCGGCCTGCCGTGCGCGCAGATCGGCTTCGTGCTGTCGCTGGTGATCACGCAGGCGCTGTCGGCCTCCGCGGTGGAGTTCCAGCTGCTGGTGCTGACGCTCGCCATCACGACGCTGTTCTTCGGCGCGCTGGCGAGCGAACGGCGCCGCTCGCTGGAGGCGCTCGCCAGCCGCGAGCGCGAGCTGCGCGTGCAGCAGGCCACGCTGTCGCAGGCGCAGCGCGCGGCGGCGGCGGCCGAGCTGGCAGCCGCGCTGGCGCACGAGCTGAACCAGCCGCTGTCGGCGATCGGTACCTACGCGAGCGCGTGCCGCGTGCTGGCCGCTCAGGACGCCGACCGCGCGCAACTGCTGGATGCGCTCGGCCGCGTGGTCGAGGAAAGCGCGCGCGCCGGACAGTTCGTGCGCCGCATGCGCGATTTCTTCCGCAGTGGCGCGGCGCACATCGAACGCGTCGACGTGACCGAGCTGGTGGCCGCCGCGCACGATCAGGTGGCCGACCGACTGGCGCGCAGCCGCATCCTCTGGCGCACCGACATCGAGCCCGGCCTGCCGCCGTTGCCGCTGGACCGCGTGCAGATCGGCGCCGTGCTCGGCAACCTGCTCGGCAACGCGATCGACGCCCTGGCCTCGGCGGCGCCGCCGCGCACAATCGAGGTGCGCGCGCGGCGCGCCGGCAGCGATGCCGTGCGCATCGAAGTGCGCGACAGCGGGCCGGGCGTGCCGGTGGAGGTGCGCGACCGCCTGTTCCAGCCGATGGCGACCAGCAAGCCCGAGGGCATGGGCCTGGGGCTGGCGATCGGCCGTACGATCGCCGAGCGGCACGGTGGTAGGCTGTGGCTCGATACCGGGTCGCGCCAGACGACCTTCTGCCTCGAGCTGCCGATCGAACCCGCGCAATGAATACCGAATCCACCGCGGCTGCCGGCGGCGCGGTCTACGTCGTCGAAGACGACCGCGCGGTGCGCGAGTCGCTCGAACTGCTGCTGCGGCTGCGCGGCTTCATCCCGAAGGGATTCGCCAGCGGCGAGGAGTTTCTCGACTACAGCGCCTTGCAGCGGCCGGCGTGCGCGCTGCTCGACGTGCGGCTGCCCGGCATCGACGGGCTGCAACTGCAGCGCGAGCTGCGCAGCCGCCATCCGGGCCTGCCGACCATCGTGATCACCGCGCACGGCGACGTCAGCACCGCGCGCACCGCGCTGCGCGAGGGGGCCGTCGATTTTCTGGAGAAGCCGATCGACGAGGGCGACCTGCTGGAGGCGGTGGCCACGGCGCTGGCCAGCGATCAGCGCGTCGTGCGGCAGGCGCGCGACCGCGAGGAACTGGCCGCGCGTCTGGAGCGGCTGACCGCGCGCGAGCGCGAGGTCTTCGTGCGTATCACCAACGGCCAGCACAATCGCGAGATCGCCGAGGAATTCGGCATCAGCCCGCGCACGGTCGAGGTGCACCGGGCGCGCATCATGGAAAAGTTGCGCGCGCGCCGCGTCGCCGATCTGTTCCGGTTGCGCTTCGATCTGGAGCGTTCACAACCAGACAACGGTTAGCCCAGACGCGCGTCGCTTCGTCACGCGGTCGCTCGGCTCCGCAGATTTACGTACGCTGTTCGCCGAATTTCGGAAGCGGCGCGCCGTGGCTACGCTGCGCTCGAACTCCTCGTCATCGTGCGCGCGCTGGCGCTTCGCCGGCGCGCCGGGTGCGGGGTTCCGAGCGACGGCAGCAAGCGAGGTCGACTCTCCTCGCTTTCGAGCCCGCGGTCGCCGCACGCGGCGCGCGGGCTTTTCTTTTGCATGAGCGAACAGTTTCTTCCTGGGTGGCCGCTGCAAGCGAGCGGCGCTCTGACGCTGGCGGTCCTGGCGCTGGCCGCGGCGGTGGCCGGCGAGATGGCCGCGCGGCTGCGCGCGCCGCGGCTGATCGGGTACACGGCGGTCAGCGTCGTCTTTGCGCTCGCGGCGGCGGCGCTGGCGCGACTATCACTGGCGCCGATCGAACGCGAGACCTCCGATCTCGTGCTCGGCATCTGCGCCGCGATCATCCTGTTCGACGTCGGTCAGCGCGTCTCGTGGGGCTGGCTGCGTCGCAATCCGGCGCTCGCGGCCACCAGCGTGCTGGAGGCGCTGCTCACGTTCGTGGTCGTGTTCTACGTCATGCGCTTGGGCGGCTTCTCGCCGCTGGCGGCGGCGCTGATCGCGGCGATCGCGATCGCCACCTCGCCGGCGGTCGTGCTGGCGGTGGTGCGCGAGTCGCGCGCGCAGGGGCAGGTGACCGAACGCACGCTACTGCTGACGGCGCTGAACAGCATCTACGCGGTGTTGCTGGCGACGCTGCTGCTCGGTTGGGTACAGGTCGAAGCGCACGCGCGCGAATTCACGTGGCGCGAACTCGCCCGCTGGGTGCTGCCGTCGCTATACCTGGTGTTCGGCTCGCTCGCCCTGGCGGCGGCGGCGGCACGTCTGCTGCTGGCGGCGCTCGCGCTGGTGCGCGCCGAGCGCGCCACCCAGATCGTCGTCGTGCTGGCTTTCGTCGCGATCGTGTTCGCGCTGGCGCAGACGCTGCGGCTGTCGCCGCTGCTGGCGCTGCTCACTTTTGGCGCATTCGCGCGCGCGCTCGATCGCGAGCGCCGTCTGCTCGGCCCGGAACTGGGGCTGCCGGCGGCGATCGCGCTGCTGCTGTTCTTCGCGCTGTCGCTGGCCACCGTCGATCTCGAGCTCGGGCTTGCGGTCTGGCTGCCGGCGCTGGCCCTGGTCGCCGTGCGTGCGCTGTGCAAGGTCGCCGCCGCGGCGCTGCTGGCGCGCGCCGCCGGCTTGACCTGGCGCAAGGGGCTGCTGGTCGGTGCCGGCTTGCTGCCGATGTCGGCGGTGGCGCTGCTGCTGACGCGCGATGTGGCCGCCGTCAATCCGTCGCTGGCGGCGCAGGTGGGCGGCGTGGTCGCCATCGGCGTGGTGTTGATGCAGGTGGGCGGCGCCTGGCTGCTCGCCTGGGCGCTGGCGCGCGCCGGCGAGGCGCGCGCGACCGAGTGATCGTGGCCGAACGTCTGGACTTCAAGCGTTCCGCGCCGCTGACGATGGGCGTGGAACTCGAATTGCAGATCATCGACCGCCGCACCGGCGACCTGACGCGCGGCGCCTCGGACCTTATCCACCTGGTCGAGCGCAAGCCGTTTCCGGGCGACATCAAGCCGGAGATCACCGAGAGCATGGTCGAGATCAGCACGGCGGTGCACGCCGAGTTCGACGCGCTGCGCGCGCAGTTGCGCGCGATGCGCGATGCGCTGGTTGCCGCCGCCGACCGCCTCGACCTGCGCATCGCCGGTGGCGGCGCGCACCCGTTCCAGCGCTGGAACGAGCGCCAGATCTTCGACCGCCCGCGCTTCCGCCACGTGGCCGGGCTGTACGGGTATCTGGCCAAGCAGTTCACGGTGTTCGGCCAGCACGTGCACATCGGCTGCGCCGACGGCAGCACGGCGATGCGCCTGCTGCACGCGCTGGCCCGCTATGTGCCGCAATTCATCGCGCTGGCCGCCTGCAGTCCGTATTACCAGGGCGCGGACACGGCGTTCGACTGCTCGCGACTGAACACGGTGTTCGCGTTTCCGCTGTCGGGCCGCGCGCCGTTCGTCACCGACTGGGAGGCGTTCGAGAACTACTTCGGCAAGATGCGGCGGCTGGGCGTGGTCGAGAGCATGAAAGATTTCTACTGGGACATCCGGCCCAAGCCCGAATACGGAACGATCGAAGTGCGCGTGTTCGACACGCCGCTGACGGTGGATCGCGCGGCCGAGCTGGCGGCCTATACGCAGGCGGTCTGCGCGTGGCTGCTCGATACGGGGGCCACGCCGACGAGCGAGGACATCTACCTGACGTACAGCTACAACCGCTTCCAGGCGTGCCGCTTCGGCCTCGAAGGGCAGGTGATCGACGCGGCGAGCGGCGAGATCGTGCCGCTGCACCAGGACGTGCTTGCCACGGTCGAGCGCGTGCGGCCGTACGCGGAGCGGCACGCGGCCGGAGCAGCGCTCGACGCCATCGAAGCGCTGGTGCGCGTGCACGGCAACCATGCGCGCCGGCAGCGCGAGACGTACCAGCGCAGCGGCCGGCTCGCCGACGTCGTGATGGACGGTGCCGAACTCTGGGCGGGCCGCGCGCCTTGAATGCGGCCGAGGCCGGCGCGCAGCGATGCGCGCCGATACGACCGGTCGCGGCCGGCGCTCAGCCGCGCG
>JAKANT010000205.1 GCA_021823635.1 Pseudomonadota bacterium | reverse complement strand
GATCGCGGTCGCGCCCGACCACCACGCGGTCGATCACCAGTTGCACGAAGAACGGTGAGGCGACCGCGAACACCTCCAATACCAGCGACAGCAGCAACACCTGCGCGATCGGACCGCGCAGGCGGCCCACGACGCCAAGCAATTGCCAGGCCGAGATGCGTTGGCGCTCGTCGCGCGGCTCGAAACCGGGCGCCGGCTGAAGCTCCATCGCCACGCCGGTGTAGTGGCGCGAGGCTTCGGCGAGCTTCATCACGCGCTTGCCGACCGCGGGGTCGTGCACGGTGATGCGGTCGCCGCGCACGGCGGTCAGCACGACGAAGTGGTTCATGTCCCAGTGCAGGATCGCCGGCAGCTTGAGCTGACCGAGCGCCGACAGCGGTGCCTGCACCCCGCGCGCCGACAGCTTCATCGTTTCGGCCACCGCGGCGATGTGCTTCAGCGTCACGCCGCGCAGCGACGGCGCCAGCCGCAGCCGCATCGCGCCCAGATCGGTGCGCAGCCCGTGATAGCCGGCGATCATCGCCACGCAGGCGATACCGCACTCCGGCGCCTCGGATTGCAGGATCAGCGGCACGCGTTTGCCGAAAGGCATCGATGCCCGCCTACATCAGCCGCGTGCGCAGTTCGAGCACCGGCTCGAACACCCACTCGAAGACGGTGCGCTTCTCCAGCAGGATGTCGGCCGACAGTGTCATCCCGGGCTTCAGGGGCATCTCCTGCCCTCCGGCGCGCACGGTCTGGCTGTCCAGTTTCACGTCCACCCGGTACACCGGTTCGCGCGCCGTCATCGGGCCCACCTTTTCGCCCGGCGACCAAACCGTACGGCTCACCGCTTCGACCACGCCGCGGTACTGGCCGAAGCGTTGGAACGGAAAGGCGTCGTAGCGCAGCACGACCTCGTTGCCGGGCTGGATGAAGCCGGCCGCGCGCGTCGGCACCAGCAACTGCGCGCGCAGTCCGCTGCCTTTCGGCAGCACGGTGGCGAGCGGCGCATCGGCCGCCACCGAGTCGCCGCGCGCCACCGCGATATTCGTCACAGTGCCGGCGATCGGGGCGCGCACGACGGTTTCCCGCCGCGCCTCCTCTTGCACGCGCGTGGTCTGCAGTTCGCTGCGCTTGCGCTCGAGCTGGTCGATCTGCTGGCGCAGCTTCAGATCGACCGCGGCCAGCTCCGAGCGCGCCGCCAGCAGGTCGCGGTCCAGCGCCGCGCGGCTGCGCCGCAGCGTCTGCAGCTTGACCTGCTGTTCGAGCAGTTCGTTGCGTTTCTGGATCAGCGCCGAGTCCGACAGGAACTTGTCGGCCACCAGCTTTTCCGTGCGGGCGACCTCGCTGCGCACCGCGGCCACGCGCGCCGCCTGCAACTGGATTTCGGCGTCGGCCTGTTCGATCTCGGCCTTCAGGGTCGCCATTCGGCCGCGCAACTGCTCGGCCATTTGTGCCGCCAGCTGGCGCGCCGACTGCACCTCGCTTTCGATCGACTGCTGCTGTTGCCGCAGTTCGCGCTGCACCAGCTCGGAGGTGGCGCCGGCGGCGGTCGAACGCTCCAACGAGATACGGGCGATCGGCGCGCCGGCATCGACTTCGTCGCCTTCGCGCACCAGCAGCTCGGCTACCGTTCCCGCTTCCGGCGCGAGCAGGCGCGCAGCGCCGGAATCGAGTGCGATGAAGCCCTCCACGCGCTCGCGCCGCGTGTATTCGCCCCAGAAGGCAAACACCACCAACGCGGCCGCAAAGGCGACGGCGAGAGCGGTGAAGATCCACAGCGGCACCGGGCGCGCGATCGACACGGCGCCCAGCAGCTTCTCGCGCTGCGCGTCGATCGCTTCCTGCCGGAACAACTGCCGCATGAGGGAGTCAGGGTTGGCGCGCGTCGGCCGCGCGCGGCGCGATTATCCGGTAGGCGCCGCGCCGTCCCGGCGTGCGCCCGCGACCAACCTGCCCGCCGTGGCCTTCAGGCCACAACCCGCACTTGCGGTACACCGGCTTCGAGCTTGCCGATTACCGCTGCACGCTCGAAGCCCTCGGCGCGAAAGATCGAAAGCACTTCTTCGGCCGCGTCCGGGGCGCACGAGACGAGCAGCCCGCCGCTCGTCTGCGGATCGGTCAGCAGCTTCTGCTCTACCTCGCCGATGCCATCGAGCACCACGTCCTTGCCGTAGCCGGCCCAGTTGCGCGTGGAGGCGCCCGTGGTGAAACCGCGCGCCGCCAGCTCCGCCACGCCCGGCAGCAACGGCACCTGCCCCATCCTGACCTCGGCGGCCAGGTGCGCGCCGCGGCAGATCTCCAGCAGATGGCCGAGCAGGCCGAAGCCGGTGACGTCGGTCAACGCGTGCACACCGGGCAACTGCGCCAGCCTGCGCCCCGGGGTGTTCAGCTGGGTCGTCGTGGCGATCATCGCGCGGTAACCGTCGGCGTCCAGTTCGCCCTTTTTCAACGCCGCCGAATAGACGCCCACACCGATCGGCTTGCCGAGCACGAGGACGTCGTCGGCGCGCGCCGCCGAGTTCTTCTTCACCTGGTCCGGGTGTACCAGCCCGAGCGCCACCAGGCCGTAGATCGGTTCGACCGAATCGATCGTATGGCCGCCGGCGATCGGGATGCCGGCGGCGGTGCACACCGATTCGCCGCCCTCGATGATGCGGCGGATGACGTCGATCGGCAGACGATCGATCGGCATCGCCACGATCGCGAGCGCCAAGATCGGCGTGCCGCCCATCGCGTACACGTCCGAGAGCGCATTGGTGGCGGCGATGCGGCCGAAGTCGTACGGGTCGTCGACGATCGGCATGAAGAAATCCGTGGTCGCGATCAACGCCTGCCGGTCGTTCAGCTTGTACACGGCCGCATCGTCCGCGGTCTCGATGCCGACCAGCAGTTCTTTGGGCACCACGCCGCCGGCGCTCTTCAGGATCTCGGACAACACGCCCGGCGCGATCTTGCAGCCGCAGCCGCCGCCGTGGGAAAAGGATGTCAGTCGCAGGGGTTCCGGCGCGTTCATCGCGTGCTCCGTATCGCGCTACGTGTGGCGGACCGGAGCGCATTATGGACGAGGCGATTCACGGCTTCGCATTCGCGCGCCGGTGCGAACTTGGGCGCGCAGCGGGCGCACGCCCGCGCGAGCCGGCGCCAAAAAGACGGGTCGCTCGCCGCGCGCGTCACGAGCCGCGCGGCCGCCGCCGCGTCGCCGACCGCAAACCAACCCGGATAGTCGACGCCGAGCAGCCCCGCATTGCCGTCGATGCGGCTGCCGATCACCGGCGTGTGCGCGGCTACCGCTTCGATCACCGCCTGCGCGCCGCCTTCCATGACCGACGGGTGCAGCAGCAGGTGGCAGCGGCGCATCAGTTGCCGCGCCTGGCCGCGCCGCAGGTCGCCAAGCCACACATAGCGCGGATCGCGCCGTTCGACCGCGCGCGCGGCGCGGCCCAGTCGCGCATCGAGGGCTGCGCCCGCATGCCACACCCGCACCGGCAGCCCAACGTCGAGGTGATCCAGCATGTTCCAGACGAGTTGAGGATCTTTTTCGGGCCGCAGGTGGCCGACGACCGCCACGTCGAAGCGGCGCGCGCTGCGGCGCCCCGGCGCGAGCGTCGTAGCCGATTGCAGGATGACCTGCGCTTTTCTCCGCCAGCGGGGCACCAGTCGCCGCGGCGCCCGTTCGTTGAGCACCACCAGCCGCGTCGCGAGGTCGAGCGACTGGCGTGCCTGCGCATCGATCGCCAGGTCGCGGTACAGGTCGGTGCCGGTCAGCACGACGATCAGCGGCCTGTCCGGAAACGCGGCTGCGAAGGCCGCGATCGAAGCCGCAGATCGGCGCGCGTGCAGCGCGATCAGACAATCGGCCTCGTCGCCCGCCCAACGGTCGGTGACGCGGACGCGATACCGGTCGCGCAGAAACCGGGCCCAGCGGGCCGCGGTGTGCCAGTTGCCGGTATTCGAGGCAGCGAGTGCTGGCGTGATAATCGCGACGCGCGGGCGGCGGGCGGACTGCAACGGATGCGGCGGCTGGACAAGCGGCAACTTCGGACGGCGCTTCTCGACGCGCGCGAGTATACGAACGCGCTGCTCGCGGATCTCGACGAGGACCGGTGGCAGGTGCCGTACCTGCCGATCATCAATCCGCCCCTGTGGGAGCTGGGTCACGTCGGCTGGTTCCAGGAGCACTGGTGTCTGCGTTGGCGCGGCCCTGATCGCGAACCGGCGCCGTCGCGGCTGGCGAGTGCCGACCGCTGGTACGACTCGAGCAAGGTCGCCCACGCGACGCGCTGGGCGCTCGATTTGCCTGACCGCGCGGCGACCGCACGCTACCTGCGCGACGTGCTCGACGCCACGCTGGATCGGCTCGAGCGCGCCGAAGATTCCGACGCCGGCCTGTACTTCTTTCGCCTCGCGCTCTACCACGAAGACATGCACGGCGAGGCGCTCGCGTACACCCGGCACACCCTCGGCTATCCGCCGCCGCGCGAGCCGCCGCTCGTGCTGCCGGTTGTGACGGACGGCGGCGACGTCGCGTTGACGGGCGGCGAGTTCGAAATGGGTGCGCCTAGGAACGGCGCCGGCTTCGTGTTCGACAACGAGAAGTGGTCGCATCCGGTGCGGCTGCCGCGGTTTGCGATTGCGCGCAGGCCTGTGACGAACCGGGAATACCTGGCCTTCGTCGAGGACGGCGGCTACGAAAAGCCCGCGCTGTGGGACGACGCCGGCCGCGCGTGGCTCGCA
>JAKANT010000204.1 GCA_021823635.1 Pseudomonadota bacterium | reverse complement strand
TCGTGGCGCACGTCGAGCAGCACGCCGACGCGCTGCACGAAGAACAGGAAGCGCAGCTCGCCGGTTTGCTCGACCAGCAGCCGCTCGCGCGCGCCCTCGACCTTGTGCGCCAGCACGCGCACCCGCAACAAGCCGGGGACGAAGCGCGGCAGCCGTTCGTAGTCGGTGAGCGTTTCCCAGGCCACCGCCGGATCGGCGGCGATGTCGGCGCGGGCCGCCACGTCGTAGACGCCGCGTTCGCGCGCGACGTCGAAGTCGGTGGCGCCCGCGGGCAGGCCCGCGCTAAGCAGCGCGGCCAGCGCGAGCCGCCAGCAGGCGGATGGCCTGCGCGTTGGTCCAGGAAAAGCACGTGTCGGCGGCGGCACGCCAGGCGAGCCATCGATAGTGCACGTGCTCGCGCGGCGCCAGTTTCGGTACGAACGGCGCAGCGACGGCCAGACCGAAGACATGCTCCGTATTATGGGTGACGCCCGGCGCGAACCGATGGCGCCAGTGCGGATAGATCGCGTAGCGGTTGACCTGCTGCCAATCCTCGAACGCCTCGGGCGCGGCGACGTAGCCGGTCTCCTCGCGCACCTCGCGTGAACAGGTTTCGGCGAGCGGTTCATCGGCCGCCGCGCGGCTGCCGGTGACCGATTGCCAGAAGCCGGGATGATCCGCCCGCTCCAGCAACAGGACCTCCAGGCTCGGCGTGTAGATCACGACCAGAACCGATTCGGGAATCTTGTGCGGCATGGTCGAAGCGCGGTCACTGCGCGGTCGGGGCTTTTGCCATGCTGAATCGAATGCCGAGGCGAGCGCATCGCATGCCGCAGGCGCGGCGGATCGCAGGCCGGCCGTACGCGCGACCGAATGCCACGGCATCGACCGGCATTGTCCCAGAGTGCCGATGCACGGCATTCGGCGCGCGGCGAGGGCGCCGAGACGTCGGACTTCCTGACACTTGGGCCGGTCGCTATCCGACGATCTCCATCTTTCGGCGCAGCGAAACGCCGTATCCGCCCCTTCCAGACCCCGAGATCACGGGGGTGGAACGGCCTCCGCCTCCCTTTCGACCCACGCGATCCCGGGGGTCGGGTGTCGGCAGGATTGATACCCGCTGTACGGCTCCTCCCAAATCCGAGGGAAAACGAAGCGTTCGCGCGTGGTATGCGACTTGCATGGCCTCCTGCGCGATGTTTTCGAGTTACTAGAGGAGGGTAAAGCCCCATGTTCCTACGCTCGATGTCTATGCGTTCGAAAGGAGGTCAGCCTGTCTCTCGCCCCACCGCGGCGGGCGGCTGGCGCGAGCGCGCGCTGAGCAAAGCGGCGGCCATGGCGGTTGGAGCGATACTGGCCGGCAGCGCGAGTGCCGCCCCCGTGTATTGGACCGACTGGGTTACGCCAATGCCGAACCCCACCACGGTCAACGGCGCGATCATGGTTGGCTCCACGATGATTGGCGTTCAGTTTTCCGGGCCGCTTGCGTTCTTGAGCGCAGGGCCCTCGTGCTCCTCGTCGCTCTGGTGGCCCGTGGGGACGTACACCAGCACGGTCGTCGACAACGGCCCCTACAGTTCGCACCCATGCGACTACATCGCGCTGAGCGCCGGCGGTGCGAAGACGATCACGTTCTCCCAGCCGGTGGTCGATCCGATCCTCGCGATGGCGAGCTGGAACTACAACACCGTGCATTTTTACAACGGCGTGGATACCTCGACGCCGACCCAGGTCGTCATCGAAAAAGCGGGGCCGGGCACGTACTCCGGCGGTGGCACGTACTGGCCAACATTGATTTCGGGCGGCACGGGGTTCCAGACGACGCAAAGCCTGTATTGGGAGTTTCACGGGATCGTGCGACTGCCCGGTACGTTCTCCGCCATTACGTTTACGGACACCACTGAGAACTGGCACGGCTTTACGGTCGGCATCATGGGGCTTGCCGCGACTGGGGGCGGCGGCTCGGGCGGGGGCGGCTCCGGTGGGGGCGGCTCGGGGGGCGGTGGTTCGGGCGGCGGCTACCAAGTGCCGGAGCCTGCGCCGATCGCGCTGCTCGCTCTCGGACTGGTGGCGCTGGCGGCGCGGCGCCTCCGCGCCGTGGCTTCAGCGCGCTAGAACGGCCCGCTGCAGCCGCGGCAAACGGGCGCCTTCGGCGCCCGTTTCGTTTAGGGACCTCGGACCGCGTTATCGCGCACCGCCCGTCACGCGCGCAGGCGGATGTGCAGTTCGCGCAGCTGCTTTTCGTCCACCGGCCCCGGCGCCTGCGTCAGCAGGCATTGCGCACGCTGCGTCTTCGGGAAGGCGATCACGTCGCGGATCGATTCGGCGCCGGCCATCAGTGTGACGATGCGGTCCAGACCAAAGGCGATTCCGCCGTGCGGCGGCGCGCCGTACTGCAGCGCATCCAGCAGGAAGCCGAACTTGGCGCGCGCCTCCTCGGCGCCGATCTTCAGCGCGCGGAACACCTTGCTCTGCACGTCGGCGCGGTGGATGCGCACGCTGCCGCCGCCGATCTCCCAGCCGTTCAACGCCATGTCGTACGCCTTCGCCAGACAGCGCGCCGGGTCGGTCTCCAGATAGTCGAGGTGCTCGTCTTTCGGGCTGGTGAACGGATGATGGGCGGCGACGAAGCGCTGCTCGTCCTCGTCGAACTCGAACATCGGAAAGTCCACCACCCACAGCGGCTGCCAGCCTTCGGTCATCAGCCCGTGGCTGCGTCCGAACTCCGAATGGCCGATCTTCGTGCGCAACGCGCCGAGCGCGTCGGCGACGATCTTCGCCCGGTCGGCGCCGAAGAAGATCAGGTCGCCGTCCGCGGCCGACGTGCGCTGCAGGATTTCCGCCAGCGCCCGGTCGTGCAGGTTCTTCACGATCGGGCTTTGCAGGCCGTCGCGCCCTTTGGCCCGTTCATTGACCTTGATGTAGGCAAGCCCCTTGGCGCCGTAGATCTTGACGAACTGGGTGTAGCCGTCGATCTCGGAGCGCGCCAGCGCCCCGCCGCCCGGGATCCTGAGCGCCGCCACGCGGCCGTCCTTCAGCTCGGTGGCGCTGCGGAACACCTTGAACTCGACGTCGCGCATCACGTCGGTCAGCTCGGTCAGTTCGAGCTTCACGCGCAGGTCCGGCTTGTCCGAGCCGTAGCGCGCCATCGCCTCGGCATACGGGATGACCGGGAACGGGTTCGGCAGCTTCACACCCAGCACGCGGTCGAAGACGACGCGGATCATTTCCTCCATCAGCGCGCGGATCTCGGCCTCGCTCATGAACGAGGTTTCGATGTCGATCTGCGTGAACTCGGGCTGGCGGTCGGCGCGCAGGTCTTCGTCGCGGAAGCACTTGACGATCTGGTAGTAGCGGTCGAAGCCGGCCACCATCAGCAGCTGCTTCAACAGCTGCGGCGACTGCGGCAGCGCGTAGAACATGCCCGGGTGTACGCGCGACGGCACCAGGTAGTCGCGCGCGCCTTCCGGCGTGCTCTTGGTGAGCATCGGCGTTTCGATGTCGATGAAGCCGGCGGCGTCCAGGAATTTGCGCGCCTCCATCGCGACGCGGTAGCGCAGCATCAGATTGCGCTGCATCGGCAGCCGGCGCAGGTCGAGCACGCGGTGTGTCAGCCTTGTGGCTTCCGACAGGTCTTCGTCGTCGAGCTGGAACGGCACCGGCACCGACGGGTTCAGGATCGTCAGCTCCTGGCACAGCACTTCGATTTCGCCCGAGATCAAGTTGGGATTGGCCGTGCCTTCCGGGCGCCGGCGCACCACGCCGATCACCTGCAGGCAGTACTCGCTGCGCAGCCGCTCGGCGGCGGCGAATACGGCCGGCCGCTCGGGGTCGCACACGACCTGCACCAGCCCTTCGCGATCGCGCAGGTCGATGAAGATCACGCCGCCGTGGTCGCGCCGGCGGTGCACCCAGCCGAACAGCGTGACGGTCTGACCGATGTACCTGGCATCCACCAGGCCGCAGTATTGGGTACGCATGAATGCTCCGGATTCCTCAACGCGGAAGGCCGGCGGCCTCGCCGGGGGCGCTCGCCTGCGCGCGGGTCGGGTCGCTGGTCAAGGCGGCCGGCCGGTGCGCGCGCGCACGACCTTCGGCCGGCGATACGACGCCGAGCGAGATGATGAACTTCAGCGCATCGTCCACCGAGATATCCAGTTCCTTCACCTCCGACGGCCGCACCAGGATCGTGTAGCCGGAGGTCGGATTCGGCGCCGTCGGCACGAACACGGTCAACAGGTCGTCGTGCAGGTGGCGCGTGATCGCCGGCCCCGGCGCGCCCACCACGAGCCCGACCGCCCAGTGGCCGCGCTGCGGAAACTCCACCAGCACGGCCTGCCGAAACGCATTGCCCTTGGGCGACAGCATGGTGTCGGACACCTGCTTCACGCTCGAATAGATCGAACGCACGATCGGGATGCGCGACAGCAAGCGCTCCCACCAGTGCACGAGCTGGCGGCCGATGAAGTTGTGCGCCAGCAAACCGGTGACGAACACCGCCAGCACCGTCAGCACCAGCCCGAGGCCCGGCACGTCGAAGCCGAGCACCTGCTTCGGCTGCCAGGCGACCGGCAGCAGCAGCAGCGTTCGGTCCATCGTGGAAACGATGGCGTCGAGCACCCACAGGGTTACCGCGAGCGGGACCCAGATCAGGAGGCCGGTGATCAGGTATTTCTTGAACATCGCGGGACGACCAAACAAAAAGCCGCGGCGAGGCCGCGGCCCTTGCCGGATCATATCGTCCGCTCA
>JAKANT010000203.1 GCA_021823635.1 Pseudomonadota bacterium | reverse complement strand
TGCGCACGATGCCGGACGACACCGTGGTCGAGTTCCGCCCCGACACCAACACCGCGATCATCGCGCTGACGCACTATCCGAAACTCGACGATCTGGCGCTGATGGAGGCGTTGAAGTCGCCGGCGTTTTACATCGGCGCGATCGGCTCGCAGAAAAACCAGGCCAAGCGCCGCGAGCGGCTGCTGGAGTTCGGCGTTACGGCCGAGCAGCTCGCCCGCCTGCATGGACCGATCGGGCTGAAGAACGGCGCCCGCACGCCGGCGGAAATCGCGGTATCGATCCTGGCCGAGATGACGGCGGTCAAATACGGCTACCGCATACCGCCGCCCGTTGCCCTCGGCGCGGCGGCCGGCGTGGAAGCGGGTTGCGCCGTTACGGCCTGACCTCGGCCTTGGCGAGCGAACGATCGCTGGGCCTGTCGTCGAGCTGCGGCGCGTAGCCTTGCTCGACCGCCTCGCGCCGCGCCGCCAATTGCGCCTCGGCGCGCAGCGAATCCGAGTAAATCGGCCCATAGAAAAGCGCGCCGCGCGCCCGCTCGGGCGCGTCGGCGGGTACCGGCGTGCACTTGGCGGCGAAACCCCAGTCGGCGACGCAATCCTCCAGCCTGCCGTACGCGTCGCGCTGGTATGTCGCCGGCGGCGGTTTGGGCAGCGGCGTGGGCGCCGCGACCGCGGGTCCCGCCGCCGGCGCCTTGCCCGCCGGCTCCGGCTTGCGCTCGCACGCGGCCAGCAGCCCCGCGATGACGCAGAGAAAGACGGCTGAGCGCATCTCGCTCCTCCAAGTTTTGCCACTCATTGCAGTGGGCCGCTGGCCCTCGCGCTGCGCGCTCCTGATGCGCGGATCCGGACGGAGACCGCAGCGTTTCTCAGGTATGCGAGACCTTGATGGCCGGCATCTTCAGCGACAAGTCCTTGGCCTTCTCGGCGATCTTCACCGCCACGCGGCGTGCGATCGCCTTGTAGGCGCGCGCGATCTCGCCGTCCGGTTCGGCGATCACGGTCGGGCGGCCGGCGTCGGTCTGCTCGCGAATGCGAATGTCAAGCGGCAGCGAGCCGAGCACCTCGACCCCGTACTGCTCGGCCATGCGCCGCGCGCCGCCTTCGCCGAAGATGTGCTCGGCGTGGCCGCACTTCGAGCACACGTGCACCGCCATGTTCTCGACGATGCCGAGGATCGGCACGCTGACCTTCTCGAACATCTTCAGGCCCTTCTTGGCATCGATCAGCGCGATGTCCTGCGGCGTGGTGACGATCACCGCGCCGGTGACCGGCACCTGCTGCGCCAGCGTCAACTGGATGTCGCCGGTGCCGGGCGGCATGTCGACGATCAGGTAGTCGACGTCCTTCCAGTTGGTCTGCGCCAGCAATTGCTGCAAAGCCTGCGTGACCATCGGCCCGCGCCAGACCATCGGCTGGTCCACGTCGACCATAAAGCCGATCGACATCGCCTGCACGCCGTAGTTCTCGAGCGGTTCCATCGTCTTGCCGTCGAGGCTCTCCGGCTTGCCGTCGATGCCCAGCATCATCGGCTGGCTCGGCCCGTAAATGTCGGCATCGAGCATGCCGACGCGCGCCCCTTCGGCGGCGAGCGCCAGCGCCAGGTTCGCGGCCACCGTGCTCTTGCCCACCCCGCCCTTGCCGGAGGACACGGCAACGATGTTCTTCACGTTCGGCAGCACCTTCAGTCCGCGCTGCACGGCGTGCGCGACGATCTTCATCGTGACGTTGGCGTCCACCCGCGACGCGCCCGCCGCCAGCAGCGCCTCGGTCACCTGTTTGCGGATCGGTTCGATCTGGCTCGCCGCCGGATAGCCAAGTTCGATGTCCAGCGCCACGCGATCGCCTTCGACCTTGATGTTGCGCGCGGCGCGCGCGGTGACGAAATCCTTGCCGGTGTTCGGATCGACCAGACCCTTCAGTATTTCGGTGACGCGTTCGGCGGAGATCATCGGCGGACTTCAAAAGTGGCAATCGAGTGTCGAGTCTATCCGAGCGAAGCGCACGGTGCCCCGCTGATAGACTGACTGCCAGTATGGGATTGGGCATCTCGCTCGCTCCCGAATATCGATCCGCGATCCCGCTTCATGCCCCGCCGCCTGTTCGTCACCACCGCCCTGCCTTACGCCAACGGCCGCCCGCACATCGGCCACATCATGGAGTACATCCAGGCCGACATCTGGGTGCGTTTCCAGCGCCTGCGCGGGCACGCCGTGCACTTCGTCTGCGCCGAGGACGCGCACGGCGCGCCGATCATGATCGCCGCCGAGAAGGCCGGCAAAACGCCGCAGCAGTTCATCGCCGAGATGCGCGCCGCGCGGCAGCCCTACCTGGACGGCTTCCACATCGGTTTCGACCATTGGCACTCGACCGAATCGCCGGAAAACGTCGAGCTGTCGCAGTCGATCTACCTGGCGCTGAAACGCGCCGGTTTGATCTACGCCAAGCGGATCGAGCAGTTCTACGACCCGCAAAAGGGCATGTTCCTGCCGGACCGCTACATCAAGGGCGAATGCCCGCGCTGCGGAGCCAAGGACCAGTACGGCGACAACTGCGAGGTCTGCGGTGCCACCTACGCGCCGACCGAACTGAAGAACCCCTATTCGGCGCTGACCGGCGCGCGGCCCGAGCTGCGCAGCTCCGAACATTTTTTCTTCCGCCTGTCGGACCCGCGCTGCGTCGAATTCCTGCGCCAGTGGACCGCGGAGACGAACCGCCACGGCGAGCCGCGGCTGCAGCCGGAGGTGTACGCGAAGGTGCAGGAATGGATCGGCGCCGGCGGCAAGGGGCTGGCCGACTGGGACATCTCGCGCGACGCCCCGTATTTCGGCATTCCGATACCGGATGCGCCCGGCAAGTTCTTCTACGTCTGGCTGGACGCGCCGATCGGCTATCTGGCCGCGCTGAAGGCGTACTTCGACAGCGGCAAGGCGCGTGCGAACGGCGAGCCGAGCTCGTTCGACGAGTTCATCGCCGCCGACGATGTCGAACAGGTGCACTTCATCGGCAAGGACATCGTGTACTTCCACACGCTGTTCTGGCCGGCGATGCTGAAGTTCTCCGGCCGCAAGGTGCCGGACAACGTCTACGTGCACGGCTTCATCACGGTCAGCGGCGAGAAGATGAGCAAGAGCCGCGGCACCGGCATCGACCCGCTGCGCTATATCGAACTGGGCATGAACGCCGAATGGCTGCGCTACTACATCGCAGCCAAGCTGAACGCGCGCGTCGAGGACATCGACTTCAACCCGGACGATTTCCTGCTGCGCGTCAATAGCGACCTCGTCGGCAAATACGTCAACATCGCCAGCCGCGCCGCCAACTTTCTGGTGCGGTACTTCGACGGCAAGCTGGCGCCGACCGCCGACCCGAGCGGCGCGCCGTCCGGCAGCGCCGCGGTGGCGCGCGCCGCCGCCGAGGACATCGCCGCGCACTACGAGGCGCGCGAGTACGGCAAGGCGCTGCGAGAAGTCATGCGCGTGGCCGATTTCGCCAACGAGCACTTCGACCGCCACAAGCCGTGGGAGCTGGCGAAGGACCCGGCCAGCCGCGACCTTCTGCACGCGGTGTGCAGCGACGTGATGCATTGCTTCCGGCTGCTGACGATCTATCTCGCGCCGGTGCTGCCGGTCACCGCCGAGCGCGTCGCGCGCGAGCTGTTCGGCATGCCGCGCGCCTTCTGCTGGAGCGATCTCGCCGAGCGGCAGGAGCGCATCGCGCCCTACAAGCACTTGCTGAAGCGCGTCGAGGAAAAACAGCTCGACGCGCTGTTCGGCGCCGACGCGGCGCCCGCCACCGCTGCAGCCGCGGCCGCCACACCGGCGGCGGCCGAGTCCAAGACGATCGCGATCGACGACTTCGCCAAAGTCGATCTGCGCGTGGCGCGTATCGTCGCCGCCGAGGAAGTCGCCGGCAGCGACAAGCTGCTCAAGCTCACGCTGGATGTCGGCGCGCTGGGAACGCGCACCGTATTCGCCGGCATCCGCGCGCATTACACGCCGCCGCAATTGGTCGGCAGGCTGACGGTGATGGTGGCCAATCTCGCCCCGCGCAAAATGAAGTTCGGCGTCAGCGAGGGCATGGTGCTCGCTGCGAGCGCCGACGACGAAAAGTCGCAGCCGGGCGTGTTCCTGCTCGCGCCCGACGCCGGCGCGCAGCCCGGCATGCGGTTGCGTTGAGCGCGACGCCGGCGCACGCGGTCACGGCGCGGCCCGCATGAGCGCAGAAGCCGAAGCGCCGGTGGCCGCCGCGATCGTGGACGACGGCAGCGCCGACGTCGATGCCGTGCTGGCCGCCGTGGCGCGCCGGCTGCAGCAGCGCGGAAAGCGCGTGCGCGGTCTGATGATGACGCGCGAGCGCGCGCCGGGCTGCGCCGGCGACATGGTGCTGGTGGACATCGCCAGCGGCGAGCGCTACCTCGTTTCGCAACCGTTGGGCGCCGGCGCCAGCGCCTGCCGCGCCGACCCGCAGGGCTTCGCGCGCGCGAGCCGCGTGTTGCGCGCGGCGCTGACCGAGGCGCCCGACTTGGTGATCTGCAACCGCTTCGGCGCGCTCGAAGCCGAGGGCGAGGGTTTCGCCGCCGGGCTGCAGGCGCGAGAAATCGGCCCAGTACAGCTCGTACAGGTCGACCGGGGTGCCGTCCGCGCGCCGCTTGAGCGTTATGCGCGTCGACTCGTACAGCGCATCGCGTTCGGCGGGACGGTAGCGTCGCAACAAGTGATCGGTCAGCGCCAGGAC
>JAKANT010000202.1 GCA_021823635.1 Pseudomonadota bacterium | reverse complement strand
AGCCGTAATCGATGATGCTCGACGAGATCTTGGCGATCTGGCCTTCGGTGTGCGTGCGCGGATTGCGGGCGTAGGGAATCAGCGCCTCGACCTTGCGGTACTCGACGTTGAGCGTGTTCAAAGTGGGAATCCCAAAAGCAAAACCCGCCGAGCGTTGCCGCTGGGCGGGTTGGTTGAATGAAGATTCTGGTGGGGTGGTAACTGCGCCTGGGGGTGGTAACCGGAGCCGGTAACCTGGCCGACTGGTAACCTTGTCCGCGACCTGACGCTAAAAAAGCGTCGCGCTCGCGCCCCCCGCATGGCGATTCGGGAAGGAAGGACCCCTTTTGCCTCGGGCCGCTCGCCGAACCGTCACCGCTGTCCAGAAGATAGCTGAAATACTACCCCCGGATCGGCGAATCTGTTGCAGGGTCAAAAACCGCTCACTGCCGCCGATGCCCGCGCATTGCCGACCATGCGCGCCAAATCACGCCAAAACCCTACGCGGTGACGACGCCGTTGAGCTGGTCGGCGACCGTCTGCAAGGCGCGCTGCCAGCGCCGCCAGGCCGTCGTGCGGTCGCAGGCGAAGCGGATGGTGATGTCACGCCAGCCGTATCGCTTGGCCCGCATCCACACCAGATGCCGTTGCTCGACCTCCAGCCACTGCACCCACTTCATCGTCTCCAGCATCCGCTCGATGGCGTCCGGCGTCGGAGGAAACGGTCGATAGACCGTCTCGTCGGCCGCGAAGGCTTCCCACTCCTTGCGCACGATGATCGGCCAGGTGTTGAAGTAGCCCTGCACGCGCACGGGCGGCAGGCGTCGTCCGGTGCTGGCCGCCTCCTCGAAGCGCGCGGCCACGTCTTCGATTGTCCAAGCAGCGCGACGGTCAGCCATGGCGTGCGCATCCCTGTCCGTAGAGACGTTCGCCGATGCGCCGGACGAACTCGCGCTCGATGAAGTCCAAGCGTTCGTCGGCGACGTTGACGACGAGGATGTGCTGGTCGCGCCAGCCACGTTGCTTCATCGCTTCGAGGTCGGTGGTCTCGGGCTGGAGGCGGCCCAAGGGGCAGCGATAGGGGGGCGTCGGAATCTTCATGTCACGCCTCCTGTTCGAGATCGTGCTGTGCGATGGCCCAATGCAGCAGCGCCAGCGCGTCGGCTTCGTTGTCGTCGCTGGGCGTGTGGCCGCGTGCGCGGACGGATGCAATCACCTCGTCCTTGCCCGCGTTGCCCTTGCCGGTGGCGTGCTTCTTGATCGTGCCGACCGGTACGCCCTGGTAGGGAATCTGGTGGTGCTCGCACCACGCGGTAAGCGTGGCGAGGAAACCGCCGTAGGCGTGCGCCGCGTCGGTCGAGACATGACGCCGCACCTCCTCGAAGTGCAGCGCGTCGATGCCGTCGGCCACGGCCTTCAGTTCCGTGAGCCAACGCTTGAAGCGCAGGAAGCGCATGCCGCCGCCTTCGAAGCGTTGCGGGCGGAAGCTCTCGCTGCCGCTGGTGATGCTGCCGTCGCTGCTGCGCAGCGCCCAGCCGGTGGTGGTGCCCAAGTCGAGGGCGAGGATGGTCGTGGTCATGGTTGCAGTCCTTGTTTCGGTTCGGACTGACGCATCCGGCGCAGCACAACGAAACTTTCCATGAGGCGTGCGCGCGCACGCGCGCGTAAGAGACTTACGTTGTGATGCGTCAAAAGCGTCAGTCGGGTGTGTCGGCATGGCGGTCAGTCGTCGGCGTATGGGCTATAGGCGGGCTTGGGCGGGTGCTTGAGGCCGATGCCACGGAAGCCGCGAACGCCCGCCGTGTTGCGCCATTTCTCGACGCCACGGGTGATGAGCAGATCGGAGAAACGGCGCTGCGAGCCGATGAACTCGCCAGCGGAATCGGCCCATTGCTTCCAGTCGCCGAACAGTTCGGCGGTCAGCGACTTCGCGTTGGCCTCGCGCACGCAGCGTTCGTCGAGCCAGCGGCCCAGCGCGTCCTCGGATTCGAAATACTCCTCGGTCGCCGACACCACGCTCGCAGGTGGTTTCAATCCTTCGCGTTGCCACACGAGGCATCCGGCCACTGCCCACGCCAGAATCCCATCGCGCTCGGCGAGCAACTTGTGGGTCAAGTTGCCATCGCGCCGTTCGGGCGGGATCGTCACCGTGAAAGGGATCAGGTGCATCCGCCGCTTCATCGCCTCGTCGATGTTGCGAATGGTGGGCTTGTGGTTGCCGACGATCACTGGCTTGAACTGCGGCGTGTACTCGAAGAAGTCCTGCCGCATGAAGCGCGCGGAGATCTTGTCGCCGCCGGTGATGGCCTTGACCTTCGATTCGTTCAAGCGCCGCCCCTGTTCCGTTTCGATGGCCGTCACGAAGCGTGCGCCGCGAAGTCCGGCCAGATCGGTCGGATGGCGGTCGCCGCGCGTTTCGACGAAGGTGTCCATCGACGCGGTCGAGGCGTAGTCGCCGAGGATGGTGCTGACCACGTTGGCGAACACGCTCTTGCCGTTGGCACCGGTGCCGTAGAGGAAGAACAGTGCGTGGGCGCTGGTCACGCCCGTCAGGCAGTAGCCGACCATCCGTTGCAGGTAGGCTTGCAGCTCGGCATCGCCGCCGGTGATCTCCACCAGGAACTGCCGCCAGATTGGGCAGTCGCCACCCGGCGTGGCCGTGGTGATCTTGGTCATCCGGTCGGCGCGGTCGTGCGGACGCTGCCTGCCGGTCTTGAGATCAACCACGCCGCCGGGCGTGTTGAGCAGCCACGGATCGGCATCCCATTCGGCGGTGGTGGCCGCGTGTCTGCGATCCGCGCGCGCCAGCCGTTCGACGCCGCCGACGGTGCCCGAGCTGGCCAGCTTGGCGGCGATCTTGGGGTTGTCCGCATGGACGGCGGCGTGACGGCAGACGCTGCGGATCAGGTCGGTGGCCGCCAGCGTGTCCTCGGTGCGCCAGCGATGCCCATCCCACACCAGCCAGCGGCCCCACGCGGCGACGTAGCGCCAGTCGCGGTGGTAGCGCCGGGTGAAGGCCAGCGCCAGCGCATCCTCCGTGCCCCAGACCGATTCGTCGGTGCTGACGACCGGCTCGGTGTCGTCGGCGACGTCGTGCATCTGGAGACGCGGGCCGTGGGTGAGGAAGGCTGCGACGTCGAAGCCATCGATCACGGCGTCCGCCGCGTCCCAACCGTCCGCCGCTTCCTCGGGCGGATACAGGATATGACAGGTTTTCGCGCCCGCCGACAGGATGGCCTGCGCCGCCTGCGTCGCGTACTCCCAGCCCGGTTTGTCGCGGTCGGGCCAGATCAGCACGGCCTTGCCTGCCAGCGGCGACCAGTCGGTCTTCTCGACCGGCGCGTTCGCGCCGTGCATCGCCGTCGTCGCGACGATGCCAGCGTCGATCAGCGCCTGCGCGCATTTCTCGCCCTCGACCAGCACCACCAGCGATGCGCTGGTCATGCCCGGCTGGTTGTAGAGCGGGCGCGGATCGGGCGGAGCCATCTTGCGACGGCGCGCGTCCCACGGACGGAACTCCTTCTTGCGGCCGGGCGGGTCGTAGCGGTAGACGACTGCGATCAGCTTGCCAGAGGCGTCGAGGTAGTCCCACTTCGCGGAGGCCGGGCCGAGGTCGTCGACGGGCGGCGCCGATTTTGATTTGCGCGCCGGTGCCGCCGGAGCACGCCCGAGCAGTTCGGTCGCCGCATCGAGCACGCGCGGAAAGTCGGCGTGGGTGTCGATGCCGAGGTGCGCGGCGATCAGCGTGAAGATGTCGCCGCCGTCACCGGTGGCGCGATCCGTCCACAGGCCTGCCTTGTCGCCGGTGAGCACGATCTCCAGGCTGTCGCCCGGGCTGCCGAGCACGTCGCCGACGAGGAACTTGCCGCCGCGCTTCCTGCCCGCGGGGAACAGCGCGGCCAGCACCGATTCCAGCCGGACGAGCAGTTCGACGCGGATCGCTTCGCGTTCGGCGTCGAGGTCGCGAGGAACAGGCGGTTGCGTGTCGTTGAAATCAAGCATCCGCAGCCTCCTCGCCGGGCGGCTGCTGCGCGACGATCCACGCTTCCAGTTCGTGGGGCTTGAAGCGAACGAGCTTGCCGACGCGGTAGTGCGGGATGCGCCGGGCCTTGCGTTCCTTGGCTTGGGAGAGCCAGTACGACGGCAGGTTGAACATCAGCGCGGCCTGGCGCACGTCGATCAGTTGCTCGCCGAGCAACTGGTTCATCGGAGATTGGCTCATGCCGGTGTCCTCCAGCAGCGGTCTTGCCACGCGCACATGCGGCACTCGAAGTGGGTGGCGTCGTTGAAGCCTCGTGGCAGTAGTTCTCCGGCCTCGGTCGCGGTGATGACCTTGACCGCGCGGTCGGTCATGCGCTGCGCGAGCGCGGCGTCGAAGGGCACCGACTCGACGTAGATCTCCATCGAGTCGGCATTGATCGCGGTGAACAGCGCCGGGTGTTCGTGCAGTTGCAGGTGCGCCTGATACAGCGCCACCTGCGCCGCGTACACCGGCTTGGCGACCGCGAGGCCTTTCGCCTCCAGCTCGCGCCACGATTTCGCGCTTAAGGCTTTGTTCTCCCACAGCGCGGGATAGCGGAAGCCTTCCGGCCCGCCGACGATCACGCCATCGACGTGACCGCGCAGCCGACCCTGCGCGTCGGAGAATCCGAACTGCCCGCCGTCGGGCTTTCGCGTGCGCAGGTCAAAACCCGCGTCGCGCAGCCACGCGACCATGCAGTCCTCCATGACGTGGCCGCGCTCGAAGATGCGCAGCATCC
>JAKANT010000201.1 GCA_021823635.1 Pseudomonadota bacterium | reverse complement strand
GAGCAGCGGCACCAGCGTATCGCGATTGCGCACGCGATCGGCGTTCTTCGCGAAGCGGGCGTCGGCCGCCAGCTCGGGGCAGCCGGCGACTTCGCAGAACTTGGCGTACTGCGCGTCGTTGCCGACGGCGATGATCACGTGGCCGTCGGCCGCGGCGAACACCTGATACGGCACGATGTTCGGGTGCGCGTTGCCGGCGCGCCCCGGCGCCTGGCCAGTCGTCAGGTAATTCATGTTCATGTTGGCGAGCATCGCCACCATCACGTCGAGCAAGGCCAGGTCGAGGTGTTGACCACGTCCGCTGCGCTCGCGGTGCGCGAGTGCGGCGAGGATCGCCACCGTGGCGTACATGCCGGTCATCAGGTCGCTCACCGCGACACCGGCCTTTTGCGGGCCGCCGCCGGGGGCGTCGTCGCGCTCGCCGGTGATCGACATGAAGCCGCCCATGCCCTGGATGATGAAGTCGTAGCCGGGGCGGTCCTTGTACGGACCGGTCTGTCCGAAGCCGGTGATCGAGCAGTACACGAGGCGCGGATTGACCGACGCGAGCGAGGCGTAGTCGAGCCCGTACTTGGCGAGCTGGCCGACCTTGTAGTTTTCGACCAACACGTCGCTTGCCGCGGCCAGCTTGCGCACGATGGCCTGGCCCTCGGGGGCGGCGATGTCGAGCGTCACCGAGCGCTTGCCGCGGTTGGCCGCCAGGTAGTAGGCGGCTTCGGTGGTGTCGCGCCCTAGCGCGTCCTTCAGGAACGGCGGTCCCCAGCCGCGCGTGTCGTCGCCGCTGCCGGGACGTTCGATCTTGATCACGTCGGCACCCAGATCGGCGAGGATCTGCGTGCACCAGGGGCCGGCGAGCACGCGCGTGAGGTCGAGCACGCGCACGTGCGCGAGCGCGCGGTTGTCTGGGGCGGTATTGGGCATGGCGCGGCAAGCTTAGCCGGTCGCCTGAAATAAACTGAACCGCATGGCACCAAGAACGTCGGCGCGCCTGCTGCGCCTGGGCATGAACCTGTGGCCGCCGTTTCTCGGGGCCGGTATCCGCGTGCGCCGCATCGCGCCGGATTTCCGCGAGGTGGTGGTCGAGATGCCGCTGCGGCTGCGCAACCGCAACTATTTCGGCACGCAATTCGGCGGCTCGCTGTACGCGATGACCGACCCTTTCTTCGCCTTGATGGTGCTCTACAACCTGCCGCCCGAGTACTACGTCTGGGACAAGGCGGGTTCGATCGATTACATCGCGCCGGGGCGCAGCCGAGTGCAGGCGACGATGCGGCTGACGCAGTCCGACATCGACATGATCCTGAAGATGACCGCCGCCGGCGACAAGCACCTGCACGTGTTCAATGCCGACATCGTGGATCGCGAAGGGCTGCTGGTGGCGCGGGTGGAAAAGGTGGTCTACGTGCGAAAAAAGAAGCGCTGAAAGGGTGTCCCGATGTCGCATTTCGTCCCTTGGCCCTATCCGCGCCTGCTCGCGCACCGCGGCGGCGGAACGCTCGCGCCGGAGAACACGATCGCCGGCATCGAGGCCGGCCGCCGATACGGTTTTCGCGCCATCGAATGCGACGCGATGCTCGCGGCCGACGGCGTGCCGGTGCTGATGCACGATTCGACGCTCGATCGCACCACCGACGGCCGCGGTCCGGTGGCGGCGCGCACGAGCGCGGAGCTGGCGCGGGTCGACGCCGGGCGCTGGCGTGGCCCCGAATTCGCCGGCACGGCCGTGCCAACGCTGGCCGAGGCGATCCGCCACTGTCGTCGGCACGGCATCTGGATGAACATCGAGATCAAACCCTCGGGCGCCGAAGCGGAACAGGACACCGGGGCGACGGTGGCGCGCGTGGCGGCCGACGCCTACGCCGACTGCCTGCGCGCCGAAGGCGACCGCGCGCAATCCGTCGTCGTCGCGGCGCCGCTGCTTTCTTCCTTCTCGGAGCGCGCCCTTGCCGCGGCGCGCGCGGCCGCGCCGGGCCTGCCGCGCGGTCTGCTCGTCGAGGCCATCCCGTCCGACTGGCAGGAGCGGCTGCAGGCGTTGGGCGCGGTGGCGCTGCATTGCGATCACCGGCGTCTGACCGAGGCCGAAGCGCGGCGGGTGAAGTCGGCCGGCTATTGGTTGTTCTGTTACACGGTCAACGACCCGCAGCGGGTACGCGACCTTTTCGCCTGGGGTGTCGATGCGCTGTGCACCGATCGCATCGATCTGGTGCGGCCCGAACCGTGACGGGCCGGCGGCGGTGCCGTGCAGCGGCGCCGGCGTGACCTCGGTCGGATTGCCGGCCTGGGGGACTGCAAATCGGGCCGCGTCGGGCTACCCTCGCAGTCGCGTCGGCGCATCCGCGGGCTTGACCGGGATCAAGGCCGCACGGCGCGTCCGACGTAGCCTTCCCCGCGGTGCTCGGTTGCCGCGCGGCGCTGCGAGGGAGGGGCACCGTACGCGCAGCGGGTGATTGCGCGTACGGTGCTTGTGCAGCCGCCGCGCTTTTTTTTGTCGCCGTTCGCTCGCCAACCGTTGCCGCCGATGCCCGCCGAGTCGCAGATCCGCAAAGCGAAAGTCGCCGGCGACGCCGGCAGCTCGATCGCAGCTGCAGCCGGTAGCTGCGCGCATTGCGGCGACTCGCTGGCCGGCCTGCGCGTCGTCACCCGCGCAATCGGCGGCGACAAGCGCCACTTCTGCTGCCTCGGCTGCGCATTCATCGCCGAGCAGATCTATCTCGCGCAGGCCTCGAGCCGCGACCGCGAGGCGCTTGAAACCGCGCTGCTCGGCCGCCGCCAGCGGCCTGCCTCGCCGGCGTCGCACCTGTCGCAGGTGCAGATCCCCGTACACGGCATGGTGTGCGCGGCTTGCGCGCTGCTGCTCGAGCATCGGTTACGGCGCGAACCGGGTGTGGCCCAGGCGTCGGTGGACTTCGGGTCGCGCCGCGCCTACGTGGCGTTCGATGCGGGAGCGACCACCCCGGCGCGCCTGCAACGCGCGATCGAGCGCGCCGGTTATCGCGCCGGCACGCTGCACGCGCAGGACGAGGCGCGGGCGCGCCGGCTCGAACTGGCGCGCTTGCTGCTGGCCTGGCTGGCGATGATGCAGGTGATGATGCTGGCGCTGCCCGGGTACGTGGCCGCCCCGGGCGACATCGCGCCCGACATCGAGCAACTGCTGCGCATCGCGCAGTTGGTACTGACGATGCCGGTGGTGCTCTTTTCGGCGGCGCCGTTCGTCCGCGCCGCCGTCAGCCAGCTGCGCACGCGCTCGGTCGGCATGGACCTGCCGATCGTGCTCGGGCTGGGCGCAGCGTTCGCGGCGAGCGCCGTGGCCACGCTGCGCGCGCAGGGGCCGGTGTATTTCGATTCGATCACGATGTTCGTGGCGCTGGTGCTGGGCGTGCGCTGGCTGCAGGGTCGGGCGCTGGCGCGCGCCCATCGCCACATCGACGCGGCGTTCGCCGGCGCGCACTTGAACGCACAGCGGCTGCGCAGCTATCCGGCGTCGATGGCCACCGAGACGGTAGCGGCCGACGCGCTGCGCGCGGGCGACCACATCCTGGTACCGGCCGGGGAGACGGTGGCCGCCGACGGCGTGGGCGAGCACGGTGTGACGACGGTGTCGCAGGCTTGGCTGACCGGCGAGGCCGCGCCGATCGAACTGGCCGCTGGCGGCGAGGTGACCGCAGGCGCAGTGAACCTGGAGCAGCCGATCATCGTGCGCGTCACGCGCGCGGGCGAGGCCACATCGCTTGCCGCACTGCGCCGGCTGGTCGACGACGCCGGCCGCGCGCGTCCGCAGGTGGTCGAACTGGCCAACCGCGTGGCCGTCGTCTTCCTCTGGGCGGTGCTGGCGGTGACCGCGGCGACGGTGGTCGGCTGGTGGATCGTCGATCCGACGCGCGCGCTGCCCAATGCGATCGCCGTGTTGGTGGCCACCTGCCCGTGCGCGCTGTCGCTGGCGGCGCCGGCGGCGTTCGCGGCCGTGCAATCGGCGCTGGCGCGCCGCGGCGTGCTGACGGTACGCGTGGCTGCACTCGAGCGCCTGGCCGAGGTCGATACGCTGGCGTGCGACAAGACCGGCACGCTCACGCAACCGGTGCCGGAGTTGACGCGCATCGTGTCGCTGCGCGGGCGCGATGCGAACGCCTTGCTGGCGCAGGCGGCGGCGCTGGAGTCGCTGTCCAATCATCCGTTCGCGCGCGCGTTGGTGCGCGCCGCGCAGCAGGCGCGGCTCGCGCTGCCGTCGGTGGTCGATCCGATCGTGGCCGCCGCCGCCGGCGTCGAAGGCACGATCGCCGGCCGGCGTCTGCGCATCGGCAAACCCGACTACGCGCTCGGCTTGGTCACGCGCGAACCGCAGCCGGTCGCCGCGCGGCTGCTGCGGCGCCTGGAGCAGGAAAAGCTGCGCGCGGCGAGCGTGGTCGTGCTGGCCGATCACGGCGGCCCGCTGGCCCTGTTCGCATTCGGCGAGGTGTACCGCGCCGGCGCAGCCGAGTTCGTCAAGCGCGTGCAGGACGCGGGCGTGCAGATCGTGCTCGTGTCGGGCGACCGGCGCGAGCCGGTGGAACGCGTGGCGCGCGAGCTGGGGGTGAACACGGGCGGGGTGTATGCGCAGCAGACGCCGGACAGCAAGCGGCAATTGGTGGCCTCACTGCAGGCGCAGGGCAGCCGTGTGGCGATGCTGGGCGACGGCATGAACGACGCGCCGGTGATCGCACAGGCCGACGTGTCGGTGGCGCTGGCCGAAGGCGCGGCGCTGGCGCAGGCGCG
>JAKANT010000200.1 GCA_021823635.1 Pseudomonadota bacterium | reverse complement strand
CCGTTGCCCGAGGCCACACTGAAGCTGGCGCGTGAAGCCGACGCCGTCTTGTTCGGGGCGGTCGGCGACTGGAAGTACGACAAGCTCGAGCGCGCGCTGCGCCCGGAGCAGGCGATCCTCGGCCTGCGGCGCGGGCTCGGCCTGTTCGCCAACCTGCGGCCGGCGATCTGCTATGAGGCACTGGTCGCGGCTTCCAGTCTCAAGCCCGAGCTGGTGGCCGGGCTCGACATCCTGATCGTGCGCGAGCTGACCGGGGACATTTATTTCGGTCAGCCGCGCGGACGGCGCGCCGCGCCCGACGGAGCCTTCCCGGGGGCACCGGAAGCCTTCGACACGATGCGCTACGCGCGGCCTGAGATCGAGCGCATCGCGCGCGTGGCGTTCGACGCCGCCCGGCGCAGGCGCAAGCGCGTGACCAGCGTAGACAAGGCCAACGTGCTCGAGACCTCGCAACTGTGGCGGGAGGTGGTGACCGCGGTGCACGCCGAGTACCCCGACGTCGAACTCGACCACATGTACGTGGACAACGCGGCGATGCAACTGGTGCGCGCGCCCAAGAGCTTCGACGTGATCCTGACCGGCAATCTGTTCGGCGACATCCTGTCCGACGAAGCGGCGATGCTCACCGGCTCGATCGGCATGCTGCCGTCGGCATCGCTGAACGAACGCGGTCACGGGCTCTACGAGCCGAGTCACGGCAGCGCGCCAGACTTGGCGGGCAAGGACGTGGCCAATCCGTTGGCGACCATCCTGTCGGCGGCGATGATGTTGCGCTTTTCGCTCGGCCGACCCGAACAGGCCGATCGCATCGAAGCCGCGGTGCGCAAGGTGCTGAGCGAAGGGCTGCGCACGGCCGACATCGCCGCGCCGGGGATGCGCACGGTCGGCACGCGGCAGATGGCGGACGCGGTGGTCGCCGCGCTGCCGCGCTGAGTGCCACTCGAAGTGAGGCTTTCTAGACGGATTGCGCAGGTAAAGCAGCAGAGGCAGCGATGAAGGTTGGCATCGTCGGTTGGCGCGGCATGGTGGGCTCCGTTCTGATGGAGCGCATGGGCGCCGAGCGCGACTTCGAGTTGTTCGACTCGGTGTTCTTCAGCACGTCGAACGCCGGCGGGGCGGCGCCAACGGTGCCGCGCGCGGCCGCGGCGCTGCGCGACGCGAACGACATCGCCGCGCTTGCCGACTGCGACGTCATCGTCACCTGTCAGGGCGGCGACTACACGGCCGCCGTGCATCCGCGGCTGCGCGCCGCCGGCTGGAACGGCTATTGGATCGATGCCGCCTCGGCGCTGCGCATGAAGGACGATGCGGTCATCGTCCTCGACCCGGTCAACCGCCCGGTCATCGACCGCGCGCTCGCCGCCGGCATCAAGGACTACATCGGCGGCAACTGCACCGTGAGCCTGATGCTGCTGGCGATCGACGGCCTGCTGAAGGCCGATCTGGTCGAGTGGGTCACGTCGATGACCTATCAGGCCGCCTCGGGCGCCGGCGCGCAAAACATGCGTGAACTGATCGAGCAGATGGGGCATGCGCACGCGGCCGTCAAGCATCTGCTCGCCGACCCGAATTCGGCGATTCTCGAGATAGATCGGCAACTGACGGCGGCGCTGAACTCCGACGCGCTGCCGAAGGCGAACTTCGGCGTGCCGCTGGCCGGCAGTCTGATTGCGTGGATCGACAAGGACCTGGGCAACGGTGTCAGCCGCGAGGAGTGGAAGGGAGGCGCCGAGGCGAACAAGATCCTCGGCAAGCCGGCGATGGGACGCCCCGGTTCGCTGATCGTCGAAGGCATCTGCGTGCGCGTGGGCGCGATGCGTTGCCACAGCCAGGCGTTGACGATCAAGCTGAAGCGGGATGTGCCGCTGCCCGAGATCGAACGGCTGATCGCGCAGGCGAATCGCTGGGTGCGCGTCGTGCCGAATGATCGCGAATCGAGCATCCGCGAGCTGTCGCCGGTCAAGGTGAGCGGCACGATGCAGATCCCGATCGGTCGCTTGCGCAAGCTCGCGATGGGGGGCGAGTACCTCGCCGCGTTCACGCTCGGCGATCAACTGCTCTGGGGTGCGGCCGAGCCACTGCGACGGATGGTTCGCATCCTGCTCGGCAAGCTCGACTGACGCGCGCACAATCTTCAACCGTGGGGATGGGCGGTTTTTCTCCCGCTTTCCGGTGACTTGCGGCGGCGTCTCAACTTGCCTGCGTAAGTCTCTGATGTTATGTTCGAAACGAGCTTCGACCGCCTGTAGGGGGGCACCCGTGGCATCCGAAAACAAGAGGCGTGCACCTAGGCGCGGTGCACTTCTGATCGCAATCACTCTCGCGTTTGCCGCGCCAGTCGCGAACGCTGCGGGTCTCGGTCGGCTGAACGTTCAATCGGCGCTTGGCCAGCCGCTGCGAGCCGAAGTGGAGGTGACGTCGGTCGGCCGCGACGAAGCGGGCTCGCTCGCCGTGCGCTTGGCGCCGCAATCGGCGTTTCGCCAGGCCAATCTCGAATTCAACCCGGCGCTCGCCGCGCTGCGCTTCAATCTGGAGAAGCGCGGCGACAACGCCTACGTCGTACGAATCACTTCGTTGCAGCCGATCAACGAACCCTATCTCGATCTGCTGCTCGAGCTCACTTGGTCGACGGGCCGCGTGCTGCGCGAATACACCGTGTTGCTCGACCCGCCCGCGCTGCGGGCCGCGCCGGAGCTGGTCGCGCCGGTGACTCCGCCCGCGCCTGCTGCGCCACCGGTTGCGGCGATGCCAATGCCCGCAGCGCCGACTGCGACTGCGACGGCGCCGGCGGCACCCGCGCCCGCGGCCGAGGCGTCGCGGCCGGCAGCCGTGGCGGCCGCGCCGGTCGCCGAGGGCGGCACCTACACGATCAAGCGCGGCGACACGCTGAGCAAGATCGCGCTCGAGACGAAACCGACAAACGTGTCGCTCGAACAAATGCTGGTCGCGCTTTTTCGCGCCAATCCGAACGCGTTCGTCGGCCAGAACATGAACCGTATGCTGGCGGGTCGCACGCTCACGATTCCCAGCGTGGCGGACGCGCTCGCCGTTTCCCCTTCCGATGCTCGGCAGGAGGTCGCCGCGCAGAGTGCCGACTTCGCTCAGTACCGCAGTCGCCTGGCCCAGGTCGCGGTGGCCGCCGCACCCGCCACGGTGGCGCCGCCTCCGGCGGCGGCAGGGCAGGGGCGTGTCACGACGCGCGTCGAGGACAAGGCAGCACCGGCGAAGGCCGGCGATCAGTTGAAGATCGCCAAAGTCGAGCCGTCCACTGCGCCGGGCGCAGCGGCCGGCAAGGCGGCGCAGGACGAGGCGATCGCCAAACAGCGCGCGCTCAAAGAGCAGGAAGAGCGCGCCGCGGAGCTGAAGAAGGCGAACGAGCAGCTCAAGCAGGCGCTGGAGCTGCAGAGCAAGGCCGGCGCCGCCGTGCAACAGCAGGCCGAGGCAAGGAAGCAGGAGGCTCAAGCTTCGGCGCCGGCGGCGACAGCGGCGCTCTCGCCGGAGCCGGCCAAGGCGCAAGCGCCTGCCGAGCCCGCCAAGGCGGCCGCGCCGTCCGAGCCCGCAAAGGCGGCGCCTGCGGCGGAACCTGCGAAAGCCGAACCGGCGCCGAAGGCCGAGGTCGCGAAAGCGGCGCCCGCCAAGGCGCCGCCTGCGGCGGCACCGGCACCGGAACCGTCGGGGGCCGGCTGGTTCGACATGTTGAAGGACTCGACCACCGTCGGCTTGCTCGCGCTCGTTGTTGCGCTGTTCGGGGGGCTCATCGGACTGAACGTCTATCGCAAGCGCAAGCTCGAGCAAGCCGAGGTCGGGCAGGGGGCGGGCGAGGGACTGCGCGCCAACTCGCTTTTCGGCCAGACGGGCGGGCAGAGCGTGGATACCGGCGCGACCAGCACGTTTAACTCGAGCTTCATTCCGGCCGCGTCGCAACTGGACTCCAACGAGGTCGATCCGGTTGCCGAGGCCGACGTGTATATCGCCTATGGTCGCGAGGAGCAGGCCGAAGAAATCCTGAAGGAGGCGCTGCGAGTGCAACCCGACCGGCACGCGGTGCGCGTCAAGCTGCTGGAGATCTACTCGCGGCGCGGCGACAAGGCTTCGTTCAACGCGGTCGCCGAAGAGCTGCGCGAGCGCACCGGCGGCGTGGGCGAGGAATGGGAGCGCGCCGTGAAGCTGGGCCGTTCGCTCGACCCGGCCAACGCGATGTTCGCCACCGCGACATCCGAAGCGGCGCTGCGGGGTCCGACGACCGAGCTTCGTTTGACGCCGAACACGGCGGCGCCGCGTGCGCCGGCGGAAGAGCCGCAGCCGTTCGAGAAGACCGCGCCGATGCCGGCCGAGGCAACCTTGCGGATGGCGCCCGATTCGAAGCTCGACACGGCGATGCCGCTCGAAACGAAGATGAGCGCCACGGATACCAGCATGCCGTTGGACGTACCCCCGGTGCCACCGGTGACGCCGGCGAAGCCGCCGAGCTTCGCCGCCACGCTGCCGTTGGAAGAAGTGCCTCTACCGGGCAAAGGCGCGGGCACGATCGATCCGTTTGCCGGCAGCGCCGCGGACAAGATCGATTTCGCGGCGCTCGACTTCGACCTGGGCGCCACCACGACGACCGGAGCCGCGGCGAAAGCCACGCCCGCGCCAGCGGAGCCGAAGCGCGAGCCAGCGCCCGCCAAGGCCGAGGCCCCGCAACCGGCTGTCGACCTGACGTTTCCGGTGACCCAGCCGCCCAAGGCGGCGCCGGCGGCGACCGCGACCGGGCGG
>JAKANT010000199.1 GCA_021823635.1 Pseudomonadota bacterium | reverse complement strand
CAGCTTGTAGCTGCCGTCGGCCTGAGGCTCGGCGCGCGTGCGCAGCAGGCCGAGGTCGGTGCCGCAGTGCGGCTCGGTCAGGCACATCGTTCCCGACCAGCGGCCAGAGACGAGCTTGGTGACGTACAGTTCCTTCTGCTCCGGCGTGCCGTAGCGGACCAGGCATTCGTAGGCGCCGTTGGTCAGTCCCGGGTACATCGCGAACGCCTGGTTGGCCGAGTACTGCATTTCGTAGAAAGCGATCTGCAGCAGGTGTGGCAATCCTTGACCGCCGAACTCGGGATCGGCCGACAGCCCCTGCCAGCCGCCTTCGACGAACTGCCGGTACGCCTCCTTGAAGCCCGGCGGCGTGGTCACCGTGCGCGTGGCGGCGTCGTATCGGCATCCGTGCTCGTCGCCGCTGCGGTTGATCGGGAACAGCACGTCGGCGCAGAACTTGCCGGCTTCCTCCACCACCTGGTTCAACGTGTCGGCGTCGATGTCGGCATAGCGCGGCATCTTTTTCAGTTCGTCGACGGCGCCCAGCAGCTCGTGCATCACGAACTGCTGATCGCGCAGGGGCGGCGTGTAAATGGGCATCACGATCTCCTACGGGGTCGAGCGGCGGCGCGCGCGCGCCGCAGCGGTTTTGCGGATGGTCGACGGGCGGGCGCGCGCGGCATCCAGCAGACGGCTCAAGCCGGCGCGCGCACGCTTGACGCAGTCGGCGCTGTGCAGCAGGCGCGCGTCCTGATGCAGCACCAACATCAGCCCGGTGATCTCGAACACGAGCTGGCGCGAATCGACGTCCGCGCGCAGATGGCCTTCGTCCTTGGCCGCCTCGATCGCGCGCAGCAGCTCGCCCTTCCAACCGGTGACGATCTCCACCAGCGCATCGCGCAGCGGACCCGGGCGGTCGTCGTACTCGCTGGCGCCGGCGATCATCAGGCAGCCCTGCTCCAGTTCGCGCGCCAGCAGGCGCAGCCAGTTCTCCAGGATCGCCCGCAGCCGCGGCAGGCCGCGCGCCTCGCGCAGCGCCGGACGCAGCACCTCGTCAATAAAGCGGGCCGCGTATTCCTGCAGCACCGCCAGTTGCAGCTCCTCGCGCGAACCGAAGTGGGAGAACACGCCGCTTTTGCTCATGCCGAGGCTGTCGGCGAGCGCGCCGATCGTCAGCCCCTCGAGCCCGGCGCGGCGCGCCATCGCCAGCGCGGCATCGACGATCGCGGCGCGCGTGGCCTCGCCCTTGCGCGGCGCGGCGGCGCGGCGTTGTGGGACGGACGACGGGGCCAGGCGCATGCGCTCGCGGTTTCCGAGAAAAAACGAACGTTCGTACTATTCTCGAAGCCGGCGGCGGCGTCAATCGCGGCCGTTAGAGCAACCGCTCTATGCGGCGCCCGTTACGCGCGCGCCCGGCGCGGCGCCGGCGTCGTTTCGAACAGAGTGGCGATGTGATCGACGAACAGCCTCACTTTGACCGACAGATGGCGCCGGCTCGGGTAGACGGCCCAGATTTCTGCCGGCGTGCCCTCGTAGTCCGGCAGCACGCGCACCAGGGCGCCGTCGCGCAGCGCCGCCTCGACCAGGAAGTCGGGCTCGAGCACGAGCCCCAGCCCACCGATGGCGGCCGCCACCGCCAGCTCGCCGCTGTTGGCGTGCAGCGGACCGTTGACGCGCACTTCGTGCGTGCGGCCGTGGCGATCGACTAGCCGCCACAGGCGCGGGTTCGGCGCGTAGGCGTAGGTCAGCACCGCGTGGCGCGCCAGATCGGCCGGCCGGCGCGGGGTGCCGTGCTTCTGCAGATACGCCGGGGCGGCGCACACGAGCAGGTGCGCGGTGGCCAGCCGGCGCGCCACCAACTGCTCGCTGCCGACGCGCCCGATGCGGATCGCCAGGTCGACGCCTTCTTCGACCAGATCGACGATGCGGTCCGACACCGTCACGTCGAAATTCACCTGCGGGTAGCGCGCGACGAAGCTAGCGATCGCCGGCCCCACGCGCTGCACCGCCATCGCATGCGAACAGGTGATGCGGATCGTGCCGCGCGGCGCGGCCGCCGCCGCGCTGGCCATCGCCTCGGCTTCCGTCAGGTCCGCCAGCACCTGTGCGGCGCGCTCGTAGAACGCCTGGCCGGCCTCGGTCAGCGACAGCTTGCGCGTGGTGCGGTTCAGCAGGCGCGCGCCGAGGTGCCGCTCCAGCTCAGCCACCAGGCGCGACAGCCGCGAGGTCGAACCGGCGCCGCGGGCCGCGGCGCGCGCGAAGCCGCCTTGTTCCACCACCGTCACGAAGGCTTGTATCGCGGCCAGTCGATCCATGTCGGCATTATCCCGAGTTTCGCAACGAACTCTTGCGGCGGCGTCGGTTTATCGCGGCGGCCCGAATGATCAGAATTCGCGCTCGATGCCAACCGCCGCTCACCACGCACCTGCACCGCTGGCGCCGGAACACGGCTACACGCCGACCGCGATCGCGCTGCATTGGGCGGTGGCGCTGCTGATTTGCGCCGCCTTTCCGCTCGGTCTGTACATGCAGGACTTGCCGCTGTCGCCGCAGAAATTGCGCCTGGTCAGCTATCACAAGTGGATCGGCGTGACGGTCTTCGTGCTCGCGCTGGTGCGCCTGGTCTGGCGGCTGACGCATCCGGCGCCGCCGCTGCCGACGAGCGTGCCGGCGTGGCAGCGGCGCGCCGCGGCCATTGCGCACGCGGCGCTGTACGCGCTGATGCTGGCGGTTCCCTTGTCCGGCTGGCTGATGAGCTCGGCCAAGGGGGTGCCGACGGTGTGGCTCGGCCTCATCCCGCTGCCCGACCTGATCGGCAAGGACGAGGGGCTCGGTCAGGCGTTGCGCACCGTGCATGCGGCGCTCAACTATGCGCTGCTGGCGCTGGTGCTGGCCCACGTCGGCGCAGCCCTCAAACATCGATTCGTCGATCGAGACGAGGTGCTGGCGCGCATGTTGCCGGGAGGGCGGCGATGAGACGCGCGGCGTTGGGCGTGGCGTTCGGTCTGCTGACGCTGTGCGCGGCGGCGCGGGCGGTCGAATACGACCGGCTGCTCGTGCAGGACAGCCGTATCGAATTCGCCTACCGGCAGATGGGCGTGCCGATGCAGGGACGCTTCGCCCGCTTCGACGGCCAGTTCGCGTTCGATCCGCAACGGCCACAGCTGGCGCGTGCCGTGTTCGAGGTCGAGGTGGCCAGCATCGACACCGGGCTGGCCGAGGCGAACGACACGGCGCAGTCGCGCGCGTTCTTCGACGCCCGCAACCATCCGCGCGCGCGTTTCGTTGCCACCTCGATCCGGCCGCTGGGGGCCGACCGCTACGAGGTGACTGGCGAACTGACGATCAAGGGCCGCACGCGGGTGGTGAGCGCGCCGTTTGCTGCCCGGCGCGACGGCGAACGGCTGCTCGTGAGCGGCGCGTTCGCGATCAAGCGGCTGCAGTTCGGTATCGGCGAAGGCGCGTGGGCCGATCTGAGCGCGCTCGCCGACGATGTGGAAGTGCGTTTTCAACTGGCTGCGGCGTCGACCGCCGCGGCCGTCAACCGCAAAGGAACGGGGAAATGAAACGACGGCTCTTGCTCGCCTTGCTCTGCACCGCGCCGTTGGCGGCCGCCGCGGCGCCGGAGACGTACACGATCGACAACACGCACACCTATCCGCGCTTCGAGTACAGCCACTTCGGCTATTCGACTCAATCGCACCGCTTCACCAAGACGAGCGGCAAGATCGTGCTGGACCGGGCGGCGCGCAGCGGCTCGATCGAGGTGACGATCGACGCCAAGTCGGTCGATACCGGCTATGCGCTGTTCAACGAGCACATCCAGGCCGAAGACTTTTTCGATACCGCACGCCACCCGACGATCGTTTTCCGCGCCGACCGCCTGCGCTTCGACGGCGACCGCCTGACCGAGGTCGAGGGCGCGTTGACGATCAAGGGCGTGACGCGTCCGGTCAAGCTGACCGTGAACCGCTTTCATTGCATGCCGCACCCGATCCTGAAGAAGGACGCCTGCGGCGCCGACGCGGTGGCGCGCGTCAAACGCTCCGACTTCAACATGGGCAAATACGCGCCGGCGGTCAGCGACGAGGTGACGATCCATATCCCCGTCGAAGCGATCAAGCAGTAGCCTGCGCGCACACGCGCGCCGCGCGTCCGATTCCTACCCGCCTGGAGGTCTCCGATGAAGCTCTACTACTCGCCCGCCGCCTGTTCGCTGTCGCCGCACATCGTGCTGCGCGAGCTCGCGCTGCCGTTCGAGCTGGTCAAGGTCAACTTGAAGACCAAGCGCACTGCCGACGAGCGCGATTTCACCGCCATCAATCCGAAGGGTTATGTACCGGCGCTCGAACTGGACGACGGCCAGGTCCTGACCGAGGGGCCGGCGATCGTGCAGTACCTGGCCGACCGCAAGCCGGAAGCGGGACTGGCGCCGCCGAACGGCACGCTCGCGCGTTACCGGCTGCAGGAGTGGCTGAACTTCATCAGCACCGAACTGCACAAGCAGTTCTCGCCGCTGTTCGCACCGAACACCCCGGATGCGACCAAGGACGCCCAGCGCGAGCGCCTCGCCGCCCGCTTCGATTGGCTGTCCAAACAGCTCGAAGGCAAGGACTATCTGCTCGGCAAGGACTTCTCGGTGGCCGACGCATACCTGTTCACCGTGCTGAGCTGGGGCCGCCATGTCGGCATCGACCTCGCCAAATGGCCAACGCTCAAGCAGTACGTCGAGCGCGTCGCCGCCCGGCCGGCGGTGCAGGAAGCGCTGAAGGCCGAAGGGC
>JAKANT010000198.1 GCA_021823635.1 Pseudomonadota bacterium | reverse complement strand
CGTTCGTGCTGCTGGCGCTGCCGGTGGACGCCTACTTCGCGCAGGAGCTGGAGCTGTTGGAGGCGCGCTATCCGGTGCGCTTCTTCTGCCTGCGCGAAGACGAAGGCGAGACCTGCACATTTCCCACCGCGATCGACGTCGATGGCAAGCTGGCCGAGCAGCTCGGCATCGAAGGGCCGGCGGCGGCGGTCGTGCGCCCGGATCTGTACCTCGCCGGCACGCTGGAGGAGCCGTCCGTCTCGGACATCGAACGGGCGCTGCGCAGGCTGCTCGCGCTGGAGGGGCGATGAAAACAGAGCTGACCCTGAAGGACCCGGACGCGTTCTACGAGAAGCTGCTTGACGCGCACCGCGGGCTGAGCGCCGAGCAGAGCGCGCAACTGAACGCGCGCCTGATCCTGCTTTTGGCCAACCAAGTCGGCGACGACCGGGTCGTCGCGGAATGCGTCGAGGCCGCGGCCAAGATCTTCGCGCGGCGCGACTGAAAGGCAGATGCTCCGTACTCCGGCCGCTTCCTTGCCGCCGCGCGCGCCGCGCGCGGCGCCGCACGCGTGGCTGTTCGCGTTCAGGGGCGCCGAGCTGCTGGTGCGCGAGTCGGACCTCGCGCTACCGGATGCGGCGGCCGCCGCCGCGCTGGGCATCGACGCCGCGCAGGCGCTGCCGGTCGGTCTGCTAGGCGACACCTACTGCGCCGCTGCCGTCGTGGAGCGCGACGCGCCGCCGCCGGCCGGCTATGCGTTCACCGGGCTGCGCCGCCTGTTCGGCGCGATGGACGAAGAGCGGCTCGCGGTGGCCGGCCGCGCCTCGCAGATCGCCGAGTGGGCCCGCACGCACCGCTATTGCGGCGTCTGCGCCGCCCCGATGCAGCGCGTCGCCGGCGAACGCTGCTTCAAGTGCCCGGCGTGCGGGCACGTCGGCTACCCGCGCATCTCGCCGGCGATGATGGTGCTGGTCAAACGCGGCGACGCGATCCTGCTGGCGCGCCATGCGCGGCTGCCGACCAGCCGCTTCACCGCGCTGGCCGGTTTCGTCGAGCCGGGCGAATCGATCGAGGAGGCGATTCACCGCGAGGTGTTCGAAGAGGTCGGCCTGCGGGTGCGCGACCTGCGCTATTTCGCCAGCCAGTCGTGGCCGTTTCCGCACTCGCTGATGATCGCCTTCACCGCCGAGTACGCGGGCGGCGAACTCGCCCCGGACCGCGACGAGATCGTCGATGCGCGCTGGTTTGGCCCGGATGACGAGCTGCCCGAGATTCCGCCGCCGGTGTCGATCGCGGCGGCGCTGATCGACGCCCACCGGCCGCAGCGGAGGCGATGAGCGGGGCCGCGCCTGCCCCCTACCAGCGCAAGCCGACCTTCGCGCTGTAGCTGTTGATGCCGCCGGTGTTGTCGTACTCGAAGGCGAAGTTGATGCCGACGTTGACGTTGACGCCGACGAACGCCTTGGTCTTGTTGAACTTCTCTTCCTGCAGGCCGGCGACGTTCGAAGTGCTGACCGCCCACACCTGGCCGATGCCGGCGTACGGCGTGAAGATCGCGAAGCCCTTGGACACCGAGACATCGCCGCCGTAGGTCTTGAGTTTCCACTGCTCCACACCGCTCAGTTGGCTGGCGCTGGCGCGGATGGCCACGGCCGGCAGCAGCGTGCTGCCGGGCAGGATCGCGTAGCGCAGCTCGCCGCCCCACAGGCGGATGTCCGAGTCGGGCACGGCCGAGTAGGACACGCCGACGTCGATGTTGAACGGCAGCCCCTTGTGCGCGCGCAACGTGGCGACCGGCAACGTCTTCGGCACGCTCTCGCCGCCGCTCGCCTTCGACAGCAGCACGGCGTTTTTCAGCTCCGTGCCGGTGATCGCCGCGCCGATGTCGAAACCGGTGATGCCCGACGCCTCGGCCGGGATGATCGGCTTGAACGACAGCGCCGCCGCCATGTCTTCCGACAGCAGCAAGAACTCGCGCTGTGTGAGCGCGCCGATCGTGTTGATGTCGTAGGCGTGCGCGGCGAACGGTACGAGCGCGGCAGCGGCGGCGAGGGTCGGACGAAGCTTCATCGATCGATCTCCCAGGGTGCGGAACGGGCGGACGCAGTATGCCCGCTCGAGGGTCGCGCCGCAGTGGGCGCGATCGCGTTCGTTGGCGATGCCGCATTGCCGGCTGCCTTCACGCGCGGCGCACCAGGTCCGACGCAGCGGCAAAGAGCAGCGAGCCGGCATCGGCCAGCGCATCGCAAACGGTCAGATGGTTGCGGCCGGCGACTTCGAACGAGCGCACGACGTTGCTCGACCAGCGCGCGGCGAGCAATTCGCTTTGGCGCTTGAATTCGCTCGATTCTTCGGCACCCACCGCAAGCGCGACCGGCGCCGCGGTGGCGGGCGGCAGATACACCGGCGATAGGCGCCGCGCGCGCTCGACGTCGAGCTTGAGGTCAACGTTCACGAACGGCGCATACACCAGCGGCTCCAGGTCGAAGACGCCGCTCACCAGCAGTGCGCCCTTGACCAGATCGGCCGGCAGATCGGGCGCGTAGCGCGGCCACAGCGCCGCGGCCATCATCGCCGCCAGATGCGCGCCGGCCGAATGGCCGGCCACCACGATGCGTTCGCGGTCGAAGCCCAGCTCGTCCGCGCGCCGGTACAGCCACGCGAGCGCCGCCAGCATCTGGCGCACGATGTCCTCGATCGGGGTCGCCGGCGCCAGCCCATAGTTCGGCAGCGCCACCGCGATGCCTCGATCGACGAGCGGCGGCGCCAGCCACGAGAAGTCCGCCTTGTCGAGCGAACGCCAGTAGCCGCCGTGGATGAAGACGAACAACGGCGCATCGGCGCGCCGCGTGGGGAAGATGTCGAGCCGCTCGGCCGCCGACTCGCCGTACGGCAGGTCGAGCATGCAGGCGCGCTGGCGGCGCGCCGCCGCACCGTCCTGCGCCCAGCGCGCGAAGATCTGCGGATGTTCGGGAATCGCGGCGCGGGCGTTGTATTCGCGCTCGCAGAACTCGGTCGTATAGGGCGGATGCGCGCCCGGATCGTTGTTGTTCATGCGGCCCGCAGTGTAGTCGCCTCGTCGGTCAACTTGAACGGCACCGCGGCGGCGCGTAAACTTCGACGCCTTCCGTGGGGATGTAGCTCAGCTGGGAGAGCGTCGCGTTCGCAATGCGAAGGTCGGGAGTTCGATCCTCCTCATCTCCACCATGACTTTCAAGCCCGCCGGCTCCCAGCCGACGGGCTTTTTCGTTTGATTCGCAGCCCCTTCTGCGCTCGTTCGCGGCGGGCTGTGCGCGCGTTGGCCGCCGCGGTTGGGTGTCCAGGATCGGCCGCCCTCCTGCGCGCGTCGCCGCGCTTGCGCCGCCCCGTTTCGTGCGCGCAAACTGCTTTCGACTGAACTCGCGACGGAGGCACCGATGCCGGGCGCAGCGCGCAGCGTGGCGCAGATCGTGGCCGAGTTTCTGGTCGCGCGCGGTGTGGACCGCGTGTTCGGCCTGCAGGGCGGCCACATCCAGCCCGTTTGGGACGAACTCGCCCGGCGCGGCGTGCGCATCTTCGACGTGCGCGACGAAGGCGCGGCCGTGCACATGGCGCACGCGCACGCGGTGCTGAGCGGCACGCTCGGCGTAGCGCTCGTGACCGCCGGCCCCGGCGTGACCAACTGCGTGACCGCGATCGCCAATGCGCAGCTCGAGCGTGCTCCGGTGCTGCTGCTCGGCGGCTGCGCGCCGCGGCCGCAGGACGATCTCGGCCCGCTGCAAGGCATCCCGCAGGTGGAGATCCTGCAGCCGATCACGCGCCATGCGCGCACGCTGCGCGTGGCGGACAACGTGGCGCGCGATCTGGACAAGGCGGTGGCCGCGGCGATCGGAGGGGGCAACGCGCCGGGGCCGGTGTACGTGGAGATTCCGACCGACGTGCTGCGCGAGCGCGTGCCGGCGAGCCTGGTGCTCGACGAGCATCTGCGCCCGCCGCCACCGCGGCGGCTGCTGCCGGACCCCGAGGCGGTGCGTGAAGCGGCCGCACTGATCCGCGGCGCGCGCCGGCCGCTGGTGATCACGGGCCGCGGCGCGTGCGGCGCGGCGCGCGAGCTGCGCGCGTTGCTGGACGCAAGCGGCGCCGTGTATCTGGATACGCAGGAAAGCCGCGGGCTGGTGCCGGTCGATCATCCGTCGGTGGTGGGCGCGGTGCGCGCGCGCGCGATGCAGGAGGCGGATCTCGCGATCGTGATCGGCCGCAAGCTCGACTATCAGCTCGCTTATGGCTCGCCGGCGGTGTTCGCGCACGCGCGCTTCGTGCGCATCGCCGACAACGCGGAGGAGTTGCGCGACAACCGGCGCGGTGCGGTGGAACTATTTGCCACGCCGGCGGCGGCGCTGGCGGCACTGGCGGCCGAACTCGGTCAGCCGTCGCCGCAACTGGACCGCGGCTGGACCGAAGCGCTGCGCACAGAGCACCTGCGGCGGGCGGCGGCGTATGCGCAGTCGCTCGGTTCTGCGCCCGCGGGCAAGGACGGCCACATGCACCCGAACCGCATCTTCGCCGCGCTGCGCGAGGTGCTGGCGCCCGATGCGATCGCGATCGCCGACGGCGGCGACATCCTTTCGTTCGCGCGCATGGGCCTGGCGGTCGATACGTATCTGGACTCGGGCGCGTTCGGCTGCCTGGGGGTGGGCGTTCCGTACGGCGTGGCCGCCTCGCTCGCGCATCCGGGGCGGCAGGTCGTCGTCGTCAGCGGCGACGGCGCATTCGGCATCAACGCGATGGAGATCGACACCGCCAAGCGCCA
>JAKANT010000197.1 GCA_021823635.1 Pseudomonadota bacterium | reverse complement strand
TACGAGCGCACGACGATGGAATTCGCGCGCGCCTACTACCACTGGTTCTTCCTGATCCAGCCGGCGCCGCTGCCCGAGACGCTGATCGGCGCCGACCCCGTCTTTTACCTGCGCTGCAAGCTGGGCGGCTGGGGCGTGCACGGGCTGGAGGTGTTCGACCCGCGTGCGCTCGCCGAATACGAACGCTGCTTCGCCGCGCCGGGGGCGGTACATGCGATGTGCGAGGACTATCGCGCCGCGGCCGGTATCGACCTGGAACACGACCGTGCGGATGAGGCGCGCCGCATCGCCTGCCCGCTGCGCGTGCTATGGGGCGAGCGCGGCGTCGTGCACCGGCTGTTTGCGCCGATCGCGGACTGGCAAGAAAAGGCGGCGCAGCCGGTGACCGGGCGCGCGCTCGCCTGCGGCCACTACATTGCCGAGGAAGTGCCGCAGCTTCTGGTCGAGGAGATCGAGGCGTTTTTCGGCACTGCCGCCGAAACGGATTAGCGCGCTCGCGAGAGGCGGCCTCGCCGGATCGCGGGACGCGCGCCGCGCTGGCCCGTGTCATCTTTTCGGTGCCTGCCGGCTCGTCGTTTGTCGTTCCGTGGTCCGCTACACGCCTTCTTCGCCGTTCGGTTCGCCGCCGCAACTGCGGCTCGCGCTGATGTTTTTCTCGGACGCGGACACCGGCGTCGCACGCGAGCTGGTACGGGCGATGCGAAGCGATCTCTTGCCCTGGGTGGTCGTGGATGCGGGGCCGTTCGAGGCCATGCTGTTTGCGCGCGGTCCGCGCCATGCCGATCCGGACGACCTGGCGATCCTGCGCCTGGCGGCCGACGCCGAGCGCTTCGCGCGCCGCGCCTACGGCGACGCGATGCCGCCGATCGCGCTGCGCAAACCGTTGCGGCCAGACCACCTGAAGCTGGCGCTGGAGATGGCGGCCGCCAGCCTGATCCCGGAGCACATCGCGCGGCTGTCGCCGCAGACGCAGTCGCGCATCGGGCGCAGCCGGCTCACGCGGCCGCTCGGGCAGTTCTCCTGACGCCGTACCCAGGCGCCCCGTAGACCGTGCGCCGCGAAAACGGGGCGGTCGATCGCCCCTGCCGCGGCCATACCCGCGGGCCGCCGGTGGCGGTCGGTTAGGCTTTCGGCTCCGCGAGGCTTAGGGAGTCCGTCGATGCCCACCGAGGTGTTCGTCCTGCTGGGCCTGATCCTGCTCAACGGCATGTTCGCGATGTCGGAGATCGCGCTGGTCACCGCGCGCAAGGCGCGCCTGCAGGTGCTGGTCGACCAGGGCGACCGCGGGGCCGCGGCGGCCATGGCCCTGAACGAAGAGCCGACGCGCTTTCTGTCCACGATCCAGGTGGGCATCACCTCGATCGGCATCCTGTCGGGCATCGTCGGCGAAGCGGCCTTCGCCGAACCGCTCGCCCGCTGGCTCGCCAATCTGGGGGCCGAGCCCACGCTGGCGCGCTATGGCGCCACTGCGTTCGTGGTGGTGATCGTGACGTACTTTTCGATCGTGCTAGGCGAACTGGTGCCGAAGCGGCTGGGGCAGATCGCCGCCGAGGCGATCGCGCGCCGCGCGGCGCTGCCGATCACGGCGCTGGCTGCCGCGGCGAAACCGTTCGTGCGGCTGCTGTCGGCGTCGACCGACCTGATCCTGCGGCTGGTGGGCGCGCGCGACCGGGGCGCGCAGGCGGTGACCGAGGAGGAGATCCATGCCCTGATCGAGGAGGGCTCGGAGTCGGGCGTGATCGACGAGCAGGAGCGCACGATGGTGCGCAACGTGTTCCGCCTCGACGACCGCCAGATCGCCTCGCTGATGACGCCGCGCTCGGCGATCGTCTACATCGATCTCGAAGACGCACCGGAAGACAACCTGCGCAAGGTGGTCGAGTCCGAGCACTCGCGTTTCCCGGTCGTGCGCGGCGGCCTGCGCGAGGTGGTCGGCGTGCTCTCCGCGCGCCAGCTGCTGCAGCAGCTGGCGCGTGGCGAGCGGCCGAACTTCGCCGCCGGCGTGACCCCGCCCGTGTACGTGCCGGAGTCGCTGACCGGCATGGAGCTGCTGGAGAACTTCCGCGCCTCCTCCGCCCACATGGCGCTGGTGGTGGACGAATACGGCGAGATCCAGGGCCTGGTCACGCCGCAGGACCTGCTCGAGGCGATCGCCGGCGAGTTCAAGACCCCGAGCGTCGAGGACGCCTGGGCGGTGCAGCGCGCCGACGGCAGCTGGCTGCTCGACGGCCTGATCCCGATTCCGGAACTGAAGGACCGGCTCGGCGTGGATGCCGTGCCCGAAGAGGAATACGGGCGCTACAACACGCTGTCGGGCATGGTGATGCTGTTGCTGGGCCGGCTGCCCCATACCGGCGACACGGTCACCTGGAAAGACTGGCGCTTCGAGATCGTCGACATGGACGGCCGCCGCATCGACAAGGTGCTCGCGTCGCCGGTCGCGCCAACACCGCCGGGCGGCTCGTCGGCCTGAGGCGCGCGCCGTTCGATGGCCGCGGCCGCCGCCCTGCGGCCGCGCGCGCGGTCAGTCGCCGACAGTCTGCCGTTTGCGGTGGCGGTTGATCTCCGCGCGCAGACGCGCGGCCGCGGCGCGCGCTTGCAGCGCGAAGTCCTCGCCCTGGCCTGCGTACAGGATCGCGCGCGAGGCGTTGATCACCAATCCGGCGCCGGCGGCGGTCTGACCGGACTGCAGCGTGGCGGCCACGTCGCCGCCCTGCGCGCCGATGCCGGGCACCAGCAGCGGCATGTCGGCGCAGATGGCGCGCACGCGCGCCAGTTCCCGCGGGTAGGTGGCGCCGACCACCAGCCCGAGCTGGCCGGTGCGGTTCCACGCCAGCGCCAGCCGCGCGATGCGCTCGAACAATCGCTCGCCGCCGACCTCGAGCATCTGCAGATCGGCGCCGCCCGCGTTGCTGGTGCGGCACAACAGGAAGGCGCCGCGCTCGGCATAGGCGAGGTACGGCTCGATCGAATCGCCACCCATGAACGGCGACAGCGTGACCGCGTCCGCACCGTAGCGCTCGAACGCCTCGCGCGCGTAGTGCTCGGCCGTCGAACCGATGTCGCCGCGCTTGGCGTCGAGGATCACCGGCACCTCCGGGTGCCGGCGGCGGATGTGCACGATCAATTCCTCGAGCTCGTCTTCGGCGCGTTGGCTGGCGAAATACGCGATCTGCGGCTTGAATGCGCACACCAGGTCGGCGGTGGCGTCGACGATGGCGCGGCAGAACGCGAAGATCGCATCGTCGCGCCCGCGCAGGTGGGCGGGAAAACGTGTCGGGTCGGGGTCGAGCCCGACGCACAGCAGGCTGTCGGCGGCGCGCCAGCGCGCGCTCAGCCGTTCGACGAAGGTCGGCATGCGCGCCGATTGTAGGGGCGGCGTGCTACCGTGCCGCGCTTTTGCGTACGCACGATGACACGCCTGTCGAACCGCGACCTGTTGTTGTTGGTTGCGCTGACCCTCGCCTGGGGCCTGAACTGGCCGGTCATGAAATACGGGGTGCGCGAACTGCCGCCGCTTTACTTCCGTGCGCTGTGCATCGGCGGCGGCCTGCTGGCGCTGTGGGCCTACGCGCGCGCCACCGGTGTCGCGTTGGCGGTGGCGCCGGCGCGCTGGGGCACGATCCTGAAGCTCGCCATTCCGAACGCGATCGTCTGGCACCTTTTGGTGATCGTGGCGTTGAAGATGCTGCCGGCGGGCCGCAGCGCGATTCTCGGCTACACGATGCCGGTATGGGTGGTGGTCACCGGCATGCTTTGGTTCGGCGAGCGACCGTCGCTGCGGCAGGCGGCCGGCGTGGCGGCGGCGCTCGGCGGCACGCTGCTGCTTCTGTCCTCGGAGCTGGCGGCGATCACCGGCAGCCCGGCCGGCACGCTGCTGATGCTCACCGCGGCGGCGGCATGGGGTTACGGAACGCATCTGATGCGCCGCGACCTGCGCGACATGCCGACGCTGACGCTGACGTTCTGGATGCTGGCGATGACCTTCGTCGCGATGGTCGTTGCCTCGGTCGCCTTCGAGCGCGACGACTGGCGCTGGCCGCTGGCCGGCGAGTGGGCCTCGATCCTGTACAACATGCTCGCCGCGGTGGCGTTCTGCCACGTCGCCTGGTCGCATCTGGCGCGCACGCTGCCGCCGGTGGCCAGCGCCATCTCGGTGATGATGATTCCGGTGCTCGGCGTGTTCTCCAGCGTGTGGATGCTGGGCGAGCAGCCGTTGTGGCAGGACTACGCGGCGCTCGCGCTGATTCTGATCGCGATGGCCGCCGTGCTGCTGGCGCCGCGTGCGCCGGCTTGAACGGCCACGCGCGGCCGGCTACGCCGCCACCGGCGCGCGCAGGAAGCGGCGGATGTGTCCGAGCAGCTCGTCTTCCTGGTACGGCTTGCCGAGGTATTCGTTGACGCCGATGTCGTACGCCAGGCTGCGATGTTTTTCGGCGGTGCGCGAGGTGATCATGATGATCGGGATGTCACGGGTGGCCGAATTGCCGCGCACGTTGCGCGTCAGATCGAAGCCGTCCATGCGCGGCATCTCGATGTCGACCAGCATGATGTCGGGGCGTGCGTCCTGCAACTGGCGCAGCGCGTCGACGCCGTCCTTGGCCAGCATCACTTCGAAGCCGTTGCGCTCGAGCAGCCGCTGCGTGACGCGCCGCACGGTGAGCGAATCGTCGACCACCATGACCACGGCCGGCGCCTGCCCGCCGGCGGCGGCCGCGGCCAGACGCTCGGCAGCGCGCCGCGCCTCGTCGGACGGCGCCTCGGGGGCGGC
>JAKANT010000196.1 GCA_021823635.1 Pseudomonadota bacterium | reverse complement strand
GATTTCGTCGACGCGGTGGCGTTCGACGCGCGCACGCTGGTGCTCAACGTGGCCCGCTTCGTCGGGTCGGCACCGTACGCGTCGGACTACACGTACGAGCGCATCTACTACCGCTCGTTGCTGGAACGCGAGCTCGACTACCTGAGCGCGCGCGACTACCTGTGGCGCTGGGACACCGACTGGTTCTGGTGCTCGAAGAACGTCGGCGCGCAGCACCCGCTGCTGCGGCGCCTGTACGGCCGCCGGCGCCTGAATTCGCGCACTTACACCAAGCTGATGCGGTTGAACAGCCGCCTGCGGCTCACGCCGATGCTGGACCGGCTGGCCGGCTGGCACCGCGAATCGGTGATCCAGGACGTCGACATTCCGATCGAGCGCGCGCCCGAGTTCCTCGACTTCTACCTGCGCGAGATCGGCATCCTGCCGCTTTGGCTGTGCCCGATCGGCGCCACGCGCGAGGCCGACCGCTTTCCGCTGTTTCCTCGCCGCTGCGCGTTGTACGTGAACTTCGGCTTCTGGGACGTCAAGCGCACGCGCGAGCCGTATCCGCCTGGGCACTTCAACCGGCTGATCGAGCGCAAGGTGGCGGAACTCGGAGGCATCAAGTCGCTCTACTCCGACAGCTACTACAGGCGCGAGGAATTCGACGCCGCATTCGGCGGCGCCACCTACGCGAAGCTGAAGGCGCGATACGACCCGGCCGGCCGGCTCGGAGATCTGTACGCCAAATGCGTTCTGAGGCAGTGAACTTTTCGAAGTGGGAGAAACGTCATGGAAGGAAGCGTCGATCGTTCCAAACTGATCGCCGACGTGAAGGTCGTGCTCGACGACGTCGACAGCCTGCTGCGGCAGGCGGCGACGGCGACCGGCCAGCAGGCAATCGAACTGCGCGAACGCGCCGCCGAAAGCCTGCATCGGGCCAAGCAGCGGCTGCAGGACGCGCAGGCCGCGCTCGGCGAGACCACGCGCGCCGCCGTGCGCGCCACCGACGATTGGGTGCACCAGCACCCGTGGAGCGCGATCGGCATCGGCGCCGGCATCGGCTTCCTGATCGGGCTGCTGGTGGCGCGGCGCTGAGCGGCTCACCCGGTGCTGGGCGCATTGCGGCGCATGTCGGCGGCGGCTTTCGGGCTGCTGCTGACGCGCGCCGAGTCGGCCACGATCGAACTCGGCCAGGCGCGCGCGCTCGCGTTGCGCTGGTTTGCACTGGCGCTTGCCGCCGGGCTGCTCGCGCTGCTGGCGCTGACGGCGGCCTCGGCGGCGCTGACGCTCGCGCTGTGGCCTTGGCTCGGGTGGATCACGCCTTTGGCGCTGGCCGCGATCTACGCGGCAGCGGCCTGGCGCCTGGCCGCGCAGGTGAGGCGAGAGGTCGAGCGGGCGCCGCCGCTGCTTGCCGAGACACTGCAGGAACTGGCCAAGGATCGCGACGCGCTGTTCGGCGCGGGCGACCGGCGCGAGGCGGCCGATGGCGACTGATCCGACACGGTTGCGCCTCGATCTGTTACGGCTGCGCGGCGAGCTGCAGCGCGCCGAACTGGCGCAGGCGGCGGCCGAAGTGCGGGCATCGACGCGGCGATGGTCCGAAGCGGTGCGCCTGGCGCGCGACCTCGGCGCGGCGGTCGCCGGCTCGACCGAGCGGCCGTGGCTCGCAGTGGCCGGCGCGCTCTTGCGTGAGCGCCCCTGGTTGCGGGCGCTCGCGCTGGCATTGGCGGCGCGGTGGTTGCGCGGGCGGCGGCTGCGCTACACGGCGCTCGCTGCGCTCGCCTGGCTGCTTGTGCGTCGCACGCGTGACAAGCGCGGCGATCGCGTAACGTAACGCCGCGGAGACCGCCCCATGCAATTCGAAGCGCTGGCCCGCGAGATGAAGGGCGCCATGGATCGGGCGCGTCAGATCGCGCCGTTCTCGCCGCGCGTGCCGGCGTTCGACGAGGACGCCGCCTACGAGGTAGCGCACCTGGTGCACCAGGCGCGCCTGCGCGAAGGGGCCAAGCCGGTCGGGCGCAAGATCGGCTTCACCAACCGCCACATCTGGGACGAGTACGGCGTCTATCAGCCGATCTGGGGCTGGATGTACGAATCCACCGTCGCGTATGTCGAGCGCATGCCCGGCGTCTGCCGCCTGGCGGGGCTGGCCGAGCCGCGCATCGAGCCCGAGATCGTGCTGCACTTCAGGAGCGCGCCGCCGCCGCAGGCCGACGCGGCGGCGATCCTCGCGTGCGTGGACTGGATCGCGCACGGCTTCGAGATCGTGCAGTCGCATTTTCCCGGTTGGAAGTTCACCGCGGCCGACACGATCGCCGACAACGGGCTGCACGGGCGGTTGCTGGTCGGCCCGCCGAGGTGCGTCGAGGAACTGGGCGCGGACGTGCTCGAGCGGCTGGCACGCTTCACCATCGCGTTGTCGTGCAACGGCCGGGTGCGCGAACGCGGCGGCGGCGCCAACGTGCTCGGCTCGCCGCTGGCGGCGGTGGCGCACTTGCTCGCGGTGCTGGCGCGCGCGCCGATCGCCGCGCCCCTGGCGGCCGGCGAGATCGTCACCACCGGCACGCTGACGCGCGCGCTGCCGGTGGCGCCGGGCGAGACCTGGAGCACGACGCTCGACGGCATCGACCTGCCGGGGCTGGCCGTGCAGTTCGACTGATCCTGCGCGTTTACCGCGCCAGGAACCTCTCCGCCAGCCGCACCCAGAAGGTCGCGCCAAGCGGGATCAGCTCGTCGTTGAAGTCAAAGCTCGGGTTGTGCAGCATGCACGGCCCCGGCCCGTGGCCGGCGGCGCGGTGCGAGCCGTCGCCGTTGCCGATGAAGACGTACGCGCCCGGCCGCGCGCGCAGCATGAAGGCGAAGTCCTCCGCGCCCATCGTCGGCTCCAGATCGCGGGTCACGTTTTCCGCGCCAACGATGTCGTCCATCACGCTGGCGGCGAACTCGGCCTCGGCCCGGTGGTTGACCGTCGGTGGGTAGTTCCACTGGAACTGCACGCTCGCGCTCGCTCCGTGCGCCTGCGCCGTGAGTTGCGCGATCGCGCGCATGCGTTCCTCGATCAGCCGCGTGACGTCGTCGGAGAACGTGCGCACGGTGCCGGCGAGCGTCGCGTACTCCGGGATGACGTTGACCGCATCGCCGGCGTGAATCTGCGTGATCGACAGCACCGCGGCGTCGATCGGCTTCTTGGCGCGCGTGACGATGCCCTGCAGCCCCTGCGCGATCTGCACCGCGACGAACACCGGGTCCACGCCCAGGTGCGGCAGCGCGGCGTGCGCGCCGCGGCCCTCGACGCGGATCGAGAACTCGTTGCTCGAGGCCATCGCCGGCCCCATCGCGACGCCGAAGCGGCCCACCGCCATGCCCGGCCAGTTGTGCATGCCGAACACGGCGTCGCAGGGGAAGCGCTCGAACAGGCCGTCGTCGATCATGCGCTGCGCGCCCGCGCCGCCTTCTTCGGCCGGCTGAAAGATCAGCACCACGGTGCCGTCGAACGGCTTCGTCTCGGCCAGATATTTCGCCGCGCCCAGCAGCATCGCGGTGTGGCCGTCGTGTCCGCAGGCATGCATCTTGTTCGCGTGGCGCGAGCGGTGCGCGAACGCGTTGGCCTCCGCGATCGGCAGCGCGTCCATGTCGGCGCGCAGGCCGATCGAGCGCGCCCCCGAGCCATGGCGGATCACGCCGACCACGCCGGTGCCGCCCAAGCCCCGGTGCACCTCGACGCCCCATTCGGAGAGCTTGGCCGCCACCAGGTCGGCGGTGCGGCGCTCCTCGAAGCGCAATTCGGGGTGCGCGTGGATGTCGCGCCGGATGGCCTGGATTTCCGCGCGATGGCGGACGATGCCGTCGATCAGGTTCATCGGTTCGTCACTTGGACGCCTTCGCCGCCTTGATGACCGCGCACGCCAGCCGCGGGCCGGAATTGCCGGTCGGCTGCGTCTTGTAGTCGTCGGGGTCGCGGTGCACGATCAGCGCGCGGCCGACCACGCTCGCCGGACCTGGCGCCACCGTGAGCAAGTCGGTCGCGAAACTGAACTTCGCCACGCCGTAGGCGTCGGCGACCAGGTTCGGCAGGTCGCCCGCGTGGCGCTCGCGCTGGCCGTGGTGGCCGTGCGGCTTGCCGGCCGGATTGAAGTGGCCGCCGGCGCTCATCGCGTCCGGGGCCGAGCAGTCGCCTTTTTCATGCACGTGAAAACCGTGCTCGCCGCCGGGCGAAAGTCCGCTGACCTCGGCCGTGATCAGGACCTTGTCGCCGCGCTGCTCGAAGCGTGCGGTGCCGGAGGTCGAGCTGCCTTCGGTGGGCATCAGTTCCGCGATCGCGACCGGACCGCTCGGCGCCATGACGGCACAGCCGGCCAGTGCGAGCGCGGCCAGTGCGAACGGCAAACAGGCGTTTCTCGTCTTCATCGTGGTCTCCCCGGAATGATGTTGCGGCCGCTTCTCGGCGGCCTGCGACCGACAGCATAGCCCCGCGTTCGCTCTGCCGGCGAGACGCGCGGCCATTTAAGCCGTCCGTGGGTGCCTCGAGTTGACCCGCGCGCGCTGCTCGTCGGTAATCGCGCCGCTGCGCGGACCCGCGCGCGCACGGCGGTCGGTCGTCGCCCCGCGAACGTACAATCGCATGTCGCTTTCGGACCGCGCCGCCGCGATGAACGCTCCCCTCGAAGTCCCGGCGCGCGCCGGCGTCGATCCGTCGCCGGCCGCGTTGCAGTTGATCGACACGCTGCTCGGCTTTCCGACGGTGAGCCGCGATTCGAACCTCGGGTTGATCGAGTTCGCGCGCGACTAC
>JAKANT010000195.1 GCA_021823635.1 Pseudomonadota bacterium | reverse complement strand
GGTGATCACGGGCATCTGCGGCGGCGAATGGGGCGTGCGCGGCTTTCTGGCGGCGTACGACATCAACACCGGCAAGCTGGTCTGGAAGGCGTATTCGACCGGGCCCGACAACGAGATGCTGATCGATCCCGACAAGACGATGACCTGGACCGACGGCACCCTGAAGCCGGTCGGCAAGGATTCGTCGCTGAAGACCTGGAAAGGCGATCAGTGGAAGATCGGCGGCGGCACTACCTGGGGCTGGTACAGCTACGACAAGGCGCTCAACCTCGTGTACTACGGCACCGGCAATCCGTCGACCTGGAACCCGTCGCAGCGGCCGGGTGACAACAAGTGGTCGATGACGATCTTTGCACGCGATCTCGACACCGGCGTGGCGAAGTGGGTCTATCAGATGACGCCGCACGACGAATGGGACTATGACGGCGTCAATGAAATGATCCTGGTCGACATGAACGTCAAGGGCAAGCCGACCAAGGCCCTGGTGCACTTCGATCGCAACGGCTTCGCCTACACGCTGGACCGCACCAATGGTGCGTTGTTGGTGGCCGAAAAATACGACCCGACGGTCAACTGGGCGACGCACGTCGACATGAAGAGCGGCCGGCCGCAGGTCGTCGCCAAGTATTCGACGGCGAAGAACGGCCCGGACGTCAACACCAAAGGCATCTGCCCGGCGGCGCTCGGAACGAAGGACCAGCAGCCGGCGGCCTACTATCCGAAGAACGGTCGCTTCATCGTTCCGACCAACCACGTGTGCATGGACTACGAGCCGTTCAAGGTCGACTACGTGGCCGGCCAGCCGTACGTGGGCGCCACGCTGTCGATGTATCCGGCGCCGAACAGCCACGGCGGAATGGGCAACCTGATCGCCTGGGACGCCAGCGCCGGCAAGATCGTCCAATCCAAGCCGGAGAAATTCTCTGTCTGGAGCGGCGTGCTGACGACCGCCGGCGGTATCGCCTGCTACGGCACGCTCGAAGGCTTCTTCAAGTGCGTCGATGCGGACGATATCCGAAAGGAACTCTATAAGTTCAAGACGCCGTCCGGCATCATCGGCAACGTCTTCACCTACGAACACAAGGGCAAGCAGTACATCGGCGTGTTCTCCGGGATCGGCGGTTGGGCCGGCATCGGCATGGCCGCGGGTCTGGAAAAAGACACGGACGGCTTGGGCGCCGTGGGTGGCTATCGGGAACTGCAGGATTACACGCAGTTGGGCGGATCGCTGACGATCTTCGCTCTTCCGAACTGACGCGACCGGGTCAAAGGCCCGTTTGCCGCGACGTTACCGGCGCACCGGAACGCGAGTTCCGGTGCGTTGTTCTGTCAAAAACCAAGTACTGAGAGATCAATGAAGTCGATTCCGCTGTTGCCGACCGTAATTGTTACCTTCTGCGCCGCCGCGCTGCTGGCGCCGGCCGCTTCCGCCGTCGCACAGGGCAAGCTGTACACGGTCGTGGACGGCTACAAGGTGGATGCGAAGACGATGGCCGGTTTTCGTACCTGGCGTCAAGCGGCCTGCGACCGCTGCCATGGCGCGAATCAGGAAGGACTGGTCGGCCCAAGCCTGATCGAGAGCCTGAAGACGCTCAGCAAAGAAGAGTTCGTCAAGGTCGTGCGCGATGGCCGCCTCGACAAGGGCATGCAGAGCTTCGGCAGCAATCCTGTCGTGATGGAAAACATGGACAATCTCTACGCGTACCTGAAAGGGCGCTCCGACGGTGCGATTACGCGCGCCCGGGTCGAGGAGCTGAAATGAGCGTCGCAGGCAGACCGTGATGACGTTTCGGCTGATTCCCGCGCTGGTGGGTGCTGCGTTGCTGCTGCCGCTGGCAGCGGCCGCGCAGCAGGGCTCGCCCGCTGCGTTTCGCGCCTGCATCGATCCGTCCAACCTGCCGTTTTCCAACACCGCCGGCGAAGGGATCGAAAACAAGATCGCCGAACTGTTCGGCCGCCAACTCGGGCTGAAGGTCGAGTACTACGCGTTCCCGCAGCGCATGGGTTTCATCCGCAACACGCTGCGTTATCGATTGCCGGGGCAGGACTACCGCTGCGACATCGTGCTCGGCGTGCCGGACGGCTATGACCTGGTGGCCACGACGCGGCCCTATTACCGCTCGACTTACGCGCTGGTGTACCCGAAGGGTGGACCGCTGGAGGGCGTGCGCAGCGGACAGGCGCTGTTCGATCTGCCGCCGACGGTGGCGCGCAAGCTGCGCATCGGCGTGTACGACAAGTCGCCGGCCGCGACCTGGCTCGCCAAGCACGGCTGGGAAGATCAGGCCAAGGTGTACCCGATCCTGTCGGCCGATCCCGAACAGTATCCGGGCGAGATCATCGAGCGCGACCTGGCGGAGGGCAAGATCGACGCCGCCGTCGTCTGGGGCCCGATCGCCGGCTTCTATGCGAAGCGCGTCCGTGGCCTCGAGCTGACGGTGGTGCCGCTGAAATCCGAACCCGGTGTGCGTTTCGACTATGCGATCGCAATGGGCGTGCGCCATGGGGAGCCGGCGTGGAAAGCGACGGTCGAGAAGCTGATCGCAGACAACCAGGGTGCCCTTACCGCCATCCTGCGCGAGTACAACGTGCCGCTGGTCGACGACCGCGGCGACCCCGCTCCATGAGAGCGCTTCTCAGCCTCGTCGTTGCCGCCGCGGCCGCGGCACTAACCCCGGCGTACGCCGCCGATCCGAGCCAGTTCTCCGAAGCGGAGCGGCGCTTGTTCGCCACCGATCACTTCAAGTCGCTGCGCAAGCAGACGCGGCTCGAGTACGCCTACCGCCGTTCCGGCTCGCTGCAAGGCGAGGCGCAGGATCGTGCGGTGGTCACGGTATCCGCGCCGACCGCAAACGGCGCGCACGACGTGCACGTCGATTTCCTGAGCGGCTCGCGCCGGCTCGAGCTGCCGGACATCAAAGACGCGGAGGGCAATCCGATCATCCTGCACTTCCTCGAGCGCGAGGTGCGCGAGATGAATCGTCTGACCGGGGGTTCAGCCAACTATTACCGCAAGCGCATACGCATGGCGCTGGCCGAAGGCGCGCGCGTGCGCCCGGTGACGCGCGTCGTCGGTGGCCGCGAGGTGGCGGCGGTAGAGATATCGATCGCGCCGTATCGCGACGATCCGGCCCGCAGCCGCTACGAGCGCTTTGCCGAGAAGACCTACGTGTTGACGCTGTCCGATCAAGTGCCCGGCGCAGTGATCGAGATGCGCAGCGAGCTGCTGGCGCCCGGCTACGGTGTGACGCCCGACCTCGTGCTCGCCGAGTCGCTGACGTTCGTTGCGCACAGATGAGAAAGAACGGACGATGAATTCCGCCCGCTTTGCCGTGGTGCTGGCCTTGAACGCCGCGCCGGCGTTGGCCAACGATTTCCCGACCATCGCCCGGGTCGAATACGTGTTGCAATGCATGCGCGACAGCAAGGCGCCGCCGCAGGAGATGGTTTACAAGTGCGCGTGCGCGATCGACCACATCGCGGGCAAGATCAAGTACGACGACTGGATCGATCTGATGACCGTGGCGCAGGGCACATCGATCGCCGGCGAGCGCGGAGGCGTCCTGCGCGACATGAAGGACGGCCGCAAGATGATCTCGGGCTACCGCGAGCTGCAAGCGCAGGCCAAGAAGGCGTGTTTCATCCAAGACTGAGCGTGGCGTGCGCAGTGCGCATCTTCGCTGCGCTGGCACTGGCGCCGACGGTGGCGGCGGCGAGCCTGGCGCTCGAAACGCCCGCCCCCGGGGTGTACGTGCATTATGGCCGTCACGACGTCACAACCATCGATAACCGCGGCGACATCGCCAATCTCGGCTTCATCGTCGGCAGCCGCTGCGTCGCGGTCATCGATACAGGCGGAAGCGCCGCTGTCGGCGCCGCACTGCGCGCCGCGATCCGTCGCGTGACCGACAAGCCGGTCTGTTACGTGATCAACACGCACGTGCACCCGGATCATGTGTTCGGCAATGCGGCCTTCGTCGACGACAGACCCCAATTCGTCGGTCACGCCAGGATGCCGGAAGCGTTGGCCCGCCGCGGCCCGCATTATCTGAACGCGTTGCGGCGCGATCTCGGCACGGCGGCTGACGGCACCGAACTCGTGGCGCCGACGCTGACCGTGGTCGGCGAGACGCGGCTCGACCTCGGCGACCGCGCGCTCACGCTGCGCGCTTGGCCCACCGCGCACACCGACCACGACCTGACGGTGTTCGACGAGGCGTCGGCCACGCTTTTTCTCGGCGACTTGGTCTTCGAAGGTCATCTGCCGGTGGTCGACGGCAACTTACGCGGCATGCTGGCAGCGATCGAGGAACTGAAACGCATGCCGGCCAGGCTCGCCATCCCCGGCCACGGGCGCGCGGTGCGCTGGCCGGAGGTGATGGACGCGCAGCAGCGTTACCTGCAGCGGCTGCTGATCGAAGTCAAGCAGGCCATCGCGGCCAAACGCACGCTGGCGCAGGCCGTCGAAACGGTCGGTGGCGACGAGCGCGACCGCTGGCGGCTGTTCGACGTCTTCCACCGGCGCAACGTCGCGGCCGCCTATGCCGAGCTCGAATGGGACGAATGAACCGCGCGTGCGGCGTACACTGCTCGCAGGCCGCACCGACGGGAGGCTCTCCGTGCTGCAACTGACAAGACACCTGCTGGCCGCGCCGCTGCTGTTCGCGGTCGCCGCTGTAGCCGGCGCGCGGGATCCGGATCCCGATCCGGCGCGCAGTCCAATCTGGAACAAGGTACACGCCAGCGTGTTCGGTGGCGTGCGCTTCGAGCCCGGCGCCGAGCAGGTGAT
>JAKANT010000194.1 GCA_021823635.1 Pseudomonadota bacterium | reverse complement strand
CCCGGTGGTCGGCTCGTCCAGCACGTACAGCGTGCGGCCGGTGTCGCGCTTCGATAGCTCCAATGAGAGCTTCACGCGCTGCGCCTCGCCGCCGGACAGCGTGGTCGCGCTCTGGCCGAGCCGGACGTAGCCGAGGCCGACGTCGAGCAGCGTGTGCAGCTTGCGCGCGATCGCCGGCACTGCGGCGAAGAACTCGGCCGCCTGCTGCACCGTCAGGTCGAGCACCTGCGCGATGTTCAGCCCCCGGTAAAGGACCTCCAGCGTTTCGCGGTTGTAGCGGCGGCCGCGGCAGGTCTCGCACGGCACATACACGTCGGGCAGAAAGTGCATCTCGACGCGCACCAGGCCGTCGCCCTGGCAAGCCTCGCAGCGCCCGCCGCGGACGTTGAAGGAAAAGCGGCCGGCGTCGTAGCCGCGCTCGCGCGCGGCGGGCGTGCCCGCGAACAGTTCGCGGATCGGCCCGAACAGTCCGGTGTAGGTGGCCGGGTTGCTGCGCGGCGTGCGGCCGATCGGGCTCTGATCGACGCTGATGATCTTGTCGAAGTGCTCGAGCCCTTCGATCGACGCGTATGGCGCCGGCTCGACCGCCGCGCCGTGCAGGTGACGCGCGACGATCGCGGCCAGCGTGTCGTTGATCAGCGTGCTCTTGCCCGAGCCCGAGACGCCGGTCACGCACACGAACAACCCGACCGGCAGCTCGAGGTCCACGTCTTTGAGGTTGTTGCCGCGCGCACCGCGAAGCTTCAGCCAATGCAGACCCGGCGGCACGCGCGCCGCCGGCACCTCGATGCGCAGCCGCCCAGACAGGTAGGCGCCGGTCAGCGACTCGGGCGCCGCTTCGATGTCGGCCGGCGTGCCTTGCGCCACCACGCGGCCGCCGTGCTCGCCCGCGCCCGGGCCCATGTCGATCACGTGATCGGCGGCGCGGATCGCGTCCTCGTCGTGCTCGACCACCAGCACCGTGTTGCCCAGATCGCGCAGGCTGCACAGCGTGGCGATCAGGCGGGCGTTGTCGCGCGGATGCAGGCCGATCGACGGTTCGTCCAGCACGTACATCACGCCGGTCAGCCCGGAGCCGATCTGCGACGCCAGGCGGATGCGCTGCGACTCGCCGCCGGACAGCGTGTCGGCCGCCCGATCCAGCGTCAGATAGTCGAGCCCGACGTCGTTCAGGAACCGCAGCCGCGCCGCGATCTCGCGCACGATGCGGCTGCCGATCTCGCGCTGGCTTCCCTGAAGCCGCAGGGTCTCGAAGTACGCCCGCGCCTGTGCCAGCGTTTTGCGCTCGATCTCGTAGATCGCGCGCCGTTGGTCGCCGCTGCCCACGAATACGAAGCGCGCCTCGCGTCGCAGCCGCGCGCCTGCACAGGCGGGGCAGGGCTTGACCGCGCGGTACCGGGCCAGTTCCTCGCGCACCGCGGCCGAGTCGGTCTCGCGCCAGCGCCGCTCCAGGTTCGGCAGCACGCCTTCGAACGGATGGTGGCGCACGATGCGGCGGCCGCGGTCGTCGGTATAGGAAACCGCGATCGCCTGCTCGCCGCTGCCGTGCAGGACCCTCTCTTGAAACGTCGGCGGCAGCCGTTCCCAAGGCTGGTCGATGTCCACACCCGCGTGCTTGGCCAGCGCCCGAAGCATCTCGAAGTAGTAGCGGTTGCGCGCGTCCCAGCCGCGGATCGCGCCGGATGCCAGCGAAAGCTCCGGATGGGCGACGACGCGCCGCGCGTCGAAGTATTCGACCGTTCCCAGTCCGCCGCAGTCCGGGCAGGCGCCGGCCGGATTGTTGAACGAGAACAGGCGCGGCTCCAGTTCGGTCAGCGAGTAGCCGCATAGCGGGCAGGCGTAGCGGCTGGAGAACACCGTCTCGGCGCCGTTGTCGGTATCGAGCAGAAGCGCGCGGCCGTCGGCTAGCCGCAGCGCGGTCTCGAACGACTCGGCCAACCGTTGCCGGGCGTCGGGCCGGATCGTGAGCCGGTCGACGACGACGTCGATCGAGTGCTTTTCGTTTTTCGCCAGCGCCGGCAGCGCGTCGAACTCGGCGATCGCGCCGTCGACGCGCACGCGCACGAAGCCGCGCGCCTGCAGATCGGCGAACAGCTCCGCGAACTCGCCCTTGCGTTCGCGCACCACCGGCGCCAGCACCAGCACGCGGGTGGCCTGAGGCAACGCCAGCGCCGCATCCACCATCTGCGCCACGCTCTGCGCTGCCAGCGCCTGCTGCGGATGGTCCGGGCAGTGCGGCCGGCCGACGCGCGCGAACAGCAGCCGCAGGTAGTCGTGGATCTCGGTGACGGTGCCCACCGTCGAGCGCGGATTGTGCGAGGCGGACTTCTGCTCGATGGCGATCGCCGGCGACAGTCCCTCGACCGCATCGACGTCGGGTTTCTCCATCAGTTGCAGAAACTGGCGCGCATACGCCGACAGCGATTCGACGTAACGGCGCTGGCCTTCCGCGTACAGCGTGTCGAAAGCGAGCGAGCTCTTGCCGGAACCGGACAGGCCGGTGATCACCACCAGCTTGCCGCGCGGGATGTCGACGTCGATGTTCTTCAGGTTGTGCGTGCGCGCGCCGCGAACCCGGATCTGGTCCATCGGTGAAGGCGGACAAATTAAACTGCCAACTTTAGCCGCGGCGGTGCGCGAAATCACCCTCGCCGCATCGAATGCCGCCGCGGCGTCCACGACTTCCCCTTCGCCGCATGTCTGCCCGCGACCGCATGTCAGCGCGCGAGATCCGCGCCGGCGTCTCGCTGGCTTCGATCTTCGGGCTGCGCATGCTCGGCCTGTTCCTGATCCTGCCGGTGTTCGCGGTCCATGCGCGCGCGCTGCCCGGCGGCGCCGACCCGGCGGCGGTGGGCCTCGCGCTCGGCATCTATGGGCTGACCCAGGCGTGCCTGCAGATCCCGTTCGGTGTGGCCGCCGACCGGCTCGGCCGCAAGCCGGTGATCGTCGCCGGCCTGTTGCTGTTCGCGGCCGGCAGCGTGATCGCCGCGCGCGCCGAGGATCTGGCGTGGCTGACCGTCGGCCGCGCGGTGCAGGGCGCGGGCGCGATTTCGGCCGCCGCCACCGCGCTTCTTGCCGATTGCACGCGCGACGAGCACCGCACGCAGGCGATGGCGATGGTGGGCGCGGCGATCGGGCTGGCGTTCGCGTCATCGTTGATCGGCGGGCCGCCGCTTTACGCCGCGGTTGGCCTCGACGGGATGTTTTATCTGACGGCGCTGCTGGCGCTGGCGGCCATCGTTGTCGTGCTGTGGGTGGTGCCGGAAGCGCCGCCGCGCATCGCGCGCGATCCGTCGCTGCGCTGGCGCGACGTGGTGCTCGAGGGCGAGCTGCTGCGCCTGAACGTCGGCAACTTCACGCTGCACGCGGTGCAGATGGCGATGTTCGTCGTCGTGCCCGCGATGCTTGTCGAACGCGGGCTGCCGCTCGCGCAGCACGGCTGGATCTATCTGCCGGTCGTGCTCGCGTCGTTCGCGTTGATGATGCCGGCGATTGCCGTCGCCGAGCGCCGCGGCCGCCAACGCGCACTGCTGCTCGGCGCGATCCGACTGCTGGCGGTCGTGCAAGCCGGGCTCGGCTGGCTGGCGCCGAGCGTGCCGTGGCTTGCGGCCTGGCTGCTGCTGTTCTTCGTCGGCTTCAACATCCTGGAAGCGACTCTGCCGTCGCTGGTATCGCGGCTGGCGCCGGCCGCGCACAAGGGGCTGGCGCTCGGTGCCTACGGCACCACGCAGTCGATCGGACTTTTCGTCGGCGGTGCGGCCGGCGGCTGGCTGGCGCGGCACTTTGGCGCCGGCGGCGTGTTCGTCTGCGCCGCGGCGGCATTGGCCGCATGGGCGATCGTCGCCAGCGGCATGCGCGCGCCGCCGGCGCGGCGACGCGCCCGCACGAGCGCGCAGCACGCTGGGTATGATGCCGCCGCAGCTCCCGCCTTTTCCGACATCGGAGACGACAAATGGCCTCGGTCAACAAGGTGATCCTGATCGGCAACCTCGGGCGCGATCCGGAGACGCGTTACAGCCCGGACGGCGCGCCGATCACCAACGTGTCGATCGCAACCTCGCGCAAGTACAAGGATGCGAGCGGCCAGCAACAAGAAGAGACCGAGTGGCACCGCGTCGTCTTCTTCGGCCGGCTGGCGGAGATCGCGGGCGAGTTTCTGAAGAAAGGGCGGCCCGTCTATGTGGAAGGACGGCTGCGCACGCGCAAGTGGACCGACAAGGACGGCAACGACAAGTACACGACCGAGATCGTGGCCGAGAACATGCAGTTGCTCGGTTCGCGTGAAGGCGGCGGCGCAGCCGACGTCGACGATGCGCCCGCGCGCGGCAGCCAGCGCGAGGCCGCTCGGCCGGCGGCGGGCGCCAAGCAGCCGGCGCCCAATATCGCCGAGCTGGACGATGACATCCCGTTCTGAGGCGCTGCCCGTCGCGCATCCTGCAGCAGGCGCCTACGGGCGCCTTTTTGTTCGCAGCGCCGCCTTCCTGGCGCTGTACATCGCGCTCGACGCCGCCACGTACACGCTGCCGAGCGCGCCGTTCGCGGCCACGCCATGGAATCCGCATCCGGCGCTGGCGGTCGCGCTGGTCGCGCTCGGCGGACCGGTGTATGCGCCGGCGGTGTTTGCCGCGGTGGTCTTGGCCGAGTACCTCGTGCGCGATGCGCCGGGCACGCTGCTCGGCACCGCGGTGGCATGCGGCGGCATGGCCGCCAGTTACGTGGCCGCCGCGCTGGCGCTGCGACGCGTGGTGCCCGTGGCCTGGGCGCAGGCCGGCGTGCGCGACATCGCCGATCGG
>JAKANT010000193.1 GCA_021823635.1 Pseudomonadota bacterium | reverse complement strand
CTTCTGGATGATCAGCGCGTCCGGGAAGTTCACCCCCGCCGCATTGACACGCAGCCGCACTTCGCCCGCTTTTGGCTCGGGCAGCGGCACCTCGACCAGCCGCAGCTTGTCCGGGCCGCCCCATTCCTGGCACTGGATGGCCTTCATGCTTGCTTCTCCTTTTCGTTCTTGCGTCCGTGCGCGCGGCGAATTTACGCGCATCGGTGCGGCTGCGCTATGCTGGCTGTGCCCACCCGAGGACGATCGCGATGAACTTCGAATACACGCCGAAACAACAGGAGCTGCGGGCGCGCGTCGACGCCTTCATGCAGGAACACATCTTCCCGAACGAGCGGCGCTTTCACGAGGAAGTCGAAGCCAACACGCGTGCCGGCAGGCGCTGGACGCCGACGCGCCTGATCGAGGAACTGAAGCCGAAGGCGCGTGCGGCCGGCTTGTGGAACCTGTTTCTTCCGAATTCGCCGCATGGTGCCGGACTGACCAATTTCGAGTACGCGCCGCTCGCCGAACTGATGGGGCGCGTGACCTGGGCGAGCGAGGGGTTCAATTGCAGCGCCCCGGACACCGGCAACATGGAAACGATCGAGCGCTACGGCACCGACGAGCAGAAAAGGCAGTGGCTGATGCCGCTGCTCGCCGGTGAGATCCGCTCCGCCTTCGCCATGACGGAACCGGACGTCGCGTCGTCCGATGCCACCAACATCCAGACCAGCATGCGGCGCGAGGGCGATTGGTACGTGATCAACGGCCGCAAGTGGTGGACCTCCGGCGCCGGCGATCCGCGCTGCAAGATCATGATCGTGATGGGCAAGACCAATCCCGACGCCCCGCGCCACTCCCAGCAGTCGATGATCCTGGTGCCGACCGACACCCCGGGCGTGAAGATCGTGCGGCCGCTCACCGTGTTCGGCTACGACGATGCACCGCACGGCCACATGGAGGTCGTGTTCGACAACGTGCGCGTGCCGGCCTCCAACATCCTGCTCGGCGAGGGCCGCGGCTTCGAGATCGCGCAGGGGCGGCTGGGCCCGGGCCGTATCCACCATTGCATGCGTACCATCGGTGTGGCCGAACGGGCGCTCGGCCTGATGTGCAAGCGGCTGGCGTCGCGCGTGGCCTTCGGTGCCCCGGTGTCGAAGCAGACAGTGTGGCAAGAGCGCATTGCCGAGGCGCGCTGCATGATCGATCAGGCACGCCTGCTGACGTTGCAGGCGGCGCGCATGATGGACACGGTCGGCAACAAGGCGGCGCGCGCCGAGATCGCGATGATCAAGGTGGTGGCGCCGAACGTCGCCTGCCAGGTGCTCGACTGGGCGATCCAGGCGCATGGCGGCGCCGGCGTATGCGACGACTTCTTCCTCGCCTCCGCCTACGCGCACGTGCGCACGCTGCGCATCGCCGACGGGCCGGACGAAGTGCACCGCAACGCGATCGCCAAGCTCGAGATCGCCAAACACGTACCGCTGCCAGCCGAGGAGGGCCGATGATCGACCTGTACTCGTGGCCGACGCCGAACGGCCACAAGGTCCACATCATGCTGGAGGAATGCGGGCTGCCGTACACGGTGCACGCGGTGGACATCGGCGCCGGCGACCAATTCGATCCCGAGTTCCTGAAGATCAGCCCGAACAACAAGATCCCCGCCATCGTCGACTCAGACGGTCCCGACGGCGAGCCGATATCGTTGTTCGAATCGGGCGCGATCCTGATCTATCTGGCCGCCAAGACCGGCCGCTTCCTGCCGCAGGACGTGCGCGGCAAGTACGTGGCGCTGCAGTGGCTGATGTTCCAGATGGGCGGTGTCGGGCCGATGTTCGGCCAGGCGCACCACTTCCGCCTCTACGCCCCGCAAAAGATCGACTACGCGATCGACCGCTACACGAACGAGACGAAGCGGCTGTACAGCGTGCTCGACCGGCGGCTGGCCGAAGTGCCTTACCTGGCCGGCGAGTACTCGATCGCCGACATCGCGACCTTCCCGTGGACTCGCTCGTACGCCAATCAAGGCGTGGACCTCGCCGAGTACCCGAACGTCAAGCGCTGGTTCGACGCCATCGCCGCCCGCCCCGCCGTGCAGCGCGGCGTGCAGGTGCTGGCGGACCGCCGCCGGCCGCTCACCGACGACAAACAGCGCGACGTCCTGTTTGGCGCACGGCAGTACGCACGCCGGTAGCCCGCCTGGCGGCAGCCTACTGCAGCGGCTCTTTGAGCAGGCTGCCGAACGGAAGCGGCATCACGTGGATGCCCTCCTCCTCGAGCGCGGCCGCCTCCTCGCGGGTGGTCACGCCGCGGATGCCGCGCTCGGGCGCCTCCTTGTAATGGATGCGGCGCGCCTCCTCGGCGAAGCGCTCGCCGACGTCCTCGGTGTTGGCGGCGATCTCGCGCGCCAGCTTCAGCAACGCGGCCTGCAACTGGTGCGGCGTCGGCATCACCGCCTGCTGCGGCTCCTCGGATCGCGTTCCAAGGTTCAGGCGCGCCGCCGAAGGGGTGCGGCGCACATCCGTGGACGCGCACAGCGGGCACTCGATCAGCCGCCGTTCGGACTGCGTCTCGAAGTCGTTTTCGGACGCGAACCAGCCCTCGAAAGGGTGATCGTTCGCGCAGCGTAGATCGAAAACCTTCAATGCCATGGTCGCTGGTGCCCCGGACCGGAATCGAACCGGTACGCCTTGCGGCCCGGGATTTTAAGTCCCGTGCGTCTACCAGATTTCGCCACCGGGGCGGGCATCTTCCGTGCAAATCGGACTCTGACCGCAATCGTAGCGGCACAACGGCCGCCGTCGCCGCGTCAGTGCAGCGACTTGCCCAGACCCAGATAGGCCGCTTGTACCGCCGGATCGTCCAGAAGCTGCCGCGCCGGGGCGTGCCCCGCGATACGGCCATTTTCGAGCAGGTAGCCGCGGTCGCCAATCGCCAGGCTGCGCCGCGCGTTCTGCTCGACCAACAGGATGCTCACACCGGCGGCGCGGATCTGCTGCAAGGCCCTGAACAGTTCGCCGCACATCCGCGGCGACAGCCCGAGCGAAGGCTCGTCGAGCAGCAACAGCCGCGGTGCCGACATCAGCGCGCGTCCGATCGCCACCATCTGCTGCTCGCCGCCGCTCATCGTGCGCACGGTCTGCCGTAGCCGCTCGGCCAGGCGGGGAAAGAGTTGCAGCACACGCGCCAGCGCCTGCGCTTCGCCAGCGCGCGCCCGCTGCGGATAGGCACCCAGCAGCAAGTTCTCGCGCACCGTCAGATCGCCGAAGACGCCGCGCCCTTCGGGCACCAGGGCGATCCCAGCCTCGACACGCTGCTCGACCGTCCGCGCCTGCAGCTCCAGCCCGTCGAGCACGATCCGTGCGCCGGCCGCCGTCGGCACCAGGCCGGCGATCGCCTTCAGCAGCGTGCTCTTGCCGGCGCCGTTCGCTCCCAGGATCACCACCAGCTCGTTTGTGCCGACGGTGATCGACACGCCGTCCAGCGCCTGGTGCAGACCGTAAGCAGCGCTCACCTGGTGCGCTTCAAACATCGTCGCCTCCCAGATACGCCTCGATCACGGCCGGGTCGGCCAGCACCTGCTGCGGCGTGCCTTCGGCGATCTTTGCGCCCGTATTCATCACCACGCAGCGGTCGCACAAGGAGCGGATCGCGTCCATCACGTGCTCGACCATCAGGATCGTGATGCCGCTGCCGCGCAGCGACCGGATCAACGCCACCCCGTCGGTCAATTCGGCCGGGTTCAACCCGGCCAGCCACTCGTCGAGCAGCAGCAGGCGCGGCTGCAGCGCCAGCGCACGCGCCAGTTCGAGCCGCTTTTGGTCGATATAGGTGAGTTCCGCAGCCGGCCGCTCCGCCGCGCCGCCCAGACCCACGCGCGCCAGCAGCGCCTCTTCCTCGCCGCGGCCGCCAGACCGGGACAACAAGCCGGCGCGCACGTTCTCGCGCGCGGTCAGACGAGGAAACACACGCACGAGCTGGAACGTGCGCGCAACACCGGCACGCGCGATGCGGTGCGCTGGTAGACCGGCCAGTTCGCGGCCGGCGAAGCGCACCGAGCCGAAGTCCGGGCGCAGTGCGCCGCTGATCAGGTTGAGCGCCGTGGTCTTGCCCGAGCCGTTGGGGCCGATGAGTCCGACGATCTCCCCCTGCTGGACCTCGAAACTGAGTGCGTCGACCGCCTTCAGCCCGCCGAAGGCGCGCGAAAGGTCGTTCACCTGCAACAGCGCGCTCATCGGGCACGTGCGCGCGACGCGCGATCGAGCACCCAGCCGAGCACGCCACGCGGCAGCGCGTACACGATGGCGAGGAAGATCGCTCCGAGCACGATCGGGAAATGGTTCGGAAAGTATTTGATCAAGGTCTCGAACAACAAGACCAGCGGGACCACGCCGAGCGCCGGCCCCCAAAAGCGCGCCACGCCCCCGAGCAGGGCCATGATCACGGTCTGGAATGACACGATCGCGTTGAAGGCGATGGTGGCGTCGATATAGGTCCAGCGCGGCGCGACGATCGCGCCGGCCAGCACGATGAAGACCGAGGTCAGCACGAAAGCCGCCAGCTTCACGCGCGTCGTGTCGATGCCGCAGTGACGCGCCGCCTGCTCGTCCTCGCCGATCAGCCTGAGCGCGAAGCCGAAGGGGCTGCGCGCCAGCCACCAGCCGAGCGCCATGACCGCGAGAAACAGGCCCAGCAACTGCCAGTAGATCGCGGCCGAGGTCGCGGTGCGTGTCAAGATAGTTGTCGCGCAAGTCATGCGGCCAATTGTTGTGTATCGTGATGCAGCGTGAGGCCTTCGATCACCGCGTCGCGCTCGGGGT
>JAKANT010000192.1 GCA_021823635.1 Pseudomonadota bacterium | reverse complement strand
GTTGAACAGCACCGGATAGGTGGGCGCGTTCTTGTAGGGGCTTTCGGCCGCGTGATCGATGTAGTTGAGGCCGGCGCAGATGATCTTGGGCGGCGCGCCGACGGTCGAGCGTGACCCCTATGGTACGATCCGCGCCGTTTTTGTGAGTGCTGCGACCGGTCTCGGTCTGCAGAACCTGCGCGAGGCGATCGCGCAACGTCTGCTGGCGACGCGCCACACCTGGGCGACGACGGACGCGGCGGTCCGGACCGACCTCGCTGCCTGAGCGCTCGTGCGCAGTCCGTCCAACGGCAGCCGAACAACAGCCTGTTTCGATTTCGACGATCGCGATGTCGCTGAATGATCCGCAGTGGGGACGGGGCGGGAGTTCCGGCAACGGCAAGGACAACGAACCGCGCGGCCCGCAACGTCCCGGAGGGCGCGACGGTCCACCCGACCTCGATGAACTGTGGCGCGACTTCAACCGTAGGCTGAACGCACTGTTCGGCAAGCGCGGCGGTGGCGGCGGCGGGCGCGGCAATGGCGGCTTCCCCGCCGACGCCAAGGGCGCCGGGCTGGGCGTGCTGGCGGTGCTGGCGGCGGCGCTGGTGATCTGGTTCGGCAGCGGCTTCTACATCGTGCAAGAGGGCCAGACCGGCGTGGTCACCACGTTCGGCAAGTACAGCGAGTCGACGAGCGCCGGGTTCCGCTGGCGCCTGCCGTGGCCGATCCAGGCGCACGAAGTGGTGGACGTGCTTTCCGTGCGCACGATCGAAGTCGGCCCGCGCGGCCGTGCCGACCGGCTGAAGGAAGCGCTGATGCTGACCGACGACGAGAACATCGTCGACGTGCATTTCACCGTGCAGTACCGAATTCGCGAGGACGCCAGCGGCGCACGCGACTTCGTCTTCAACCACCGCTTCGCCAGCGCCAACGCGACCGAAACGGTCACGCAAGTCGCGGAATCGGCGATGCGCGAGGAAGTCGGGCGGCGCATGATGGACGCGGTGCTGTTCGAAGCCCGCCAGCAGATCGCCGACGCCACGCGCAAGCGCATGCAGGAGATGCTCGACCGTTACGGTACCGGCATCGTCGTGCTCGAGGTGGCGATCCAGAATGCGCAGCCGCCGGAGCAGGTGCAGGCCGCGTTCGACGACGCCGTGAAGGCCGGGCAGGATCGCGAGCGGCTGATCAACGAAGGGCAGGCCTACGCCAACGACGTGGTGCCGAAAGCGCGCGGCACGGCGGCGCGCCTGATCCAGGAGGCCGAGGGCTATCGCACGCGCGTGATCGAAACGGCGCAGGGCGACGCGTCGCGCTTCCGCCAGTTGCTGGTCGAGTACAACCGCGCGCCGGCGGTGACGCGCGACCGTCTGTACCTGGAGACGATGCAGCAGATCTTCGCCAGCACGACCAAAGTCCTGGTCGATACGCGCGCCAGCAGCAACGTGCTGTTCCTGCCGTTCGACAAGCTGCTGCAGCAGGCGATCGCCGAGTCGGCGACGGGGGCGCGTGCCGCGCCGGCGCCGGCGGCGCCGCAGAACGACGTACCGCCCGACTCCCGCACGCGCGACGCGGCGCGCAGCCGCGAACGCGAGACGCGCTAGCGCAAGAGCAACGATGAACAAGATCTTCGGCACCTTGATCGGCATCGTGATCGCGGCGGTGCTGTTCCGCGCCTGCGCTTTCATCGTCGACCAGCGCCAGTACGGTCTGGTGTTCGCGTTCGGGCAGTTGCGCGAGGTGATCACCGAGCCGGGCCTGAACTTCAAGCTGCCGCCGCCGTTCCAGAACGTCGTCTATCTCGACAAGCGGATCCTGACCATCGACACGCCGCAGCAGGACCGCGTGCAGACGTCGGAGAAAAAGAACTTGCTGATCGATTCGTTCGTCAAGTGGCGTATCGCCGATCCGCGCCGCTATTGGGTCAGCTTCACCGGCAGCGAACGCGCGGCGCAGGAACGCATCTCGACCCTGGTGCGCGACGCGCTGAACCAGGCCGTCAACCGGCGCACCGTCAACGACATCACGTCGCGCGAGCGCGATCGCGCGATGGAGGAAATCCGCCTCGCCGTGCAGGAGCGCGTCAAAGAGGTCGGGGTGGAGATAATCGACGTGCGACTGAAGCGCGTCGACTTCGTGCCCGAGATCAACACCGACGTGTTTCGCCGCATGGCGTCGGAGCGGCAGCGTGTGGCGACCGAGCAGCGCTCGATCGGCGCCGCCGAGGGCGAAAAGATCCGTGCCGACGCCGACCGCCAGCGCGAGGTGCTGCTGGCCGAGGCGTATCGCGAAGCGCAACGAATCAAGGGCGAGGGCGACGCCAAGGCGGCCGCGATCTACGCTGCCGCCTTCAGTCAGAACCCCGAGTTCTTCAATTTCTACCGCAGCCTGGAGGCGTACCGCGCCAGCTTCCGCGGCCGCAACGACGTGCTGGTGATCGATCCGTCCTCGGAGTTCTTCAAGTACCTCAGGGCGCCGAACAGCCCACGTGCCGCGCGTTGATGGCCACCACGCTCGGACTGGCGATCGCGCTGATGCTGATCCTCGAAGGGCTGCTGCCACTGGCCGCGCCGGCGCGCTGGCGCGAGATCTTCCGCCGCGTGGCGGAACTGAGCGATGGCCAGATCCGCTTCTTCGGTCTGGCCTCGATCGGCGCCGGGCTGATCCTGTTGCTGCTGCTCATTTGATCGCGCGCGCTCGCGCCCGCAGGTCATGACACGCTGGCTGCTGCCCGAGGGAATCTCCGACGTGCTACCCGACGAGGCGCGCCGCGTCGAGGAGCTGCGCCGCGCCTTGCTCGATCTGTACGCGAGCTACGGCTATCAGCTGGTGATCCCGCCGCTGATCGAGTACCTGGACTCGCTGCTCACCGGCACCGGGCGCGACCTCGATCTGCGCACGTTCAAGCTGGTCGATCAACTCTCGGGCCGGCAGCTCGGGCTGCGCGCCGACATCACGCCGCAGACCGCACGCATCGATGCCCACATCCTGAACCGCAAGGGTGTGGTGCGGCTTTGCTACGCGGGCAGCGTGCTGCATACGCGGCCCGCGCACCCGCTGGCGACGCGCCAGCCGATCCAGGTCGGCGCCGAGCTGTACGGCCACGACGGACCGGCGGCCGACGCCGAGGTGCAAGAACTGGCGGTGGCGTCGTTGCGTCGCGCCGGCGTGGCGCGCGTGTGGCTCGACCTCGGCCATACCGGCATCGTGCGGGCATTATTGGCCGACGCCCCGGCCGCGGTGGCCGAGGACATCCTGGAAGCGCTGGCGGCGAAGGATGTACCGGCGCTGCGCGAAGCGGCGGCGCGCGCGGCACCCGCTACCGCGGCGGCCGTGCTGGCGCTCACGCGGTTGCACGGCGACGCCGGCGTGATCGACGAGGCGCGCCGCATTCTGCCGCCGACGCGTCCGATCGCGCGCGCGCTCGACGATCTGGCGCGGCTGGCCGACGCCAGCCGGGCCGATGCAGTCAGCGTCGATCTCGCCGACCTGCACGGCTACCGCTACTACACGGGCGTGAACTTCGCCGCCTACGAGCCGCGCGTATCGGGAGCGCTGTTGCGCGGCGGCCGCTACGACGACATCGGCCGCGCCTTCGGACGCGCGCGCCCCGCCACCGGCTTCTCGGTGGATCTGCGCGACCTCGCGCGGTTGAGTCAAGGCGCCGCGTACGCGGCGATCCTGGCACCGGCCGACGGCGACCGCGAACTGGCGCAGGCGATCGACGAACTCAGGGCGCGCGGCGAGGTGGTCGTGCGCCAGCTCGGGGCAAACGAGCCGGCGCCGGAAGGTGTCGATCGGGTGCTGCGCAAGGTGGACGGCCGCTGGCAGGTGGTGGCGCTTGATTGAGAGGGCGGGCAAGCGATGGCCAAGAACGTAGTCGTGGTCGGCACGCAGTGGGGCGACGAGGGCAAGGGCAAGATCGTCGACTGGCTGACCGAAAACGCCGACGGGGTGGTGCGCTTTCAGGGCGGGCACAACGCCGGCCACACGCTGGTGATCAACGGCCGCAAGACCATCCTGCGGCTGATTCCGTCCGGCATCCTGCGGCCGGACGTCGCCTGCTACATCGGTAACGGCGTCGTGCTGTCGCCGCAGGCGCTGCTGGCGGAAATCGACGAACTGCACGCCGCCGGGGTGGACGCCGCGGCGCGGCTTTCCATCAGCGGAAGCTGCCCGCTGATCCTCGACTATCACGTCGCCCTGGACCGCGCGCGCGAAGCCAAGCGCGGCGCCGGCAAGATCGGCACCACCGGGCGCGGCATCGGCCCGGCCTACGAGGACAAGGTGGCGCGCCGCGCGGTGCGGGCGCAGGATCTGTTCGACGCCCAGCGCTTCGCCGAGCGCGTGCGCGAGGCGCTGGACCTGCACAACTTCGTGCTGGTCAATTACCTGGGCGCCGAACGCGTCGATCCGCAGCAGGTGATCGACGCCACGCTCGCCTTGGCGCCGCGCTTGCGACCGATGGTGTGCGACGTTTCGCACCGACTGAACGAAGCGATGGCGCGCGGCCATCGGCTACTGTTCGAAGGCGCGCAAGGTGCGCTGCTCGACGTCGACCACGGTACCTATCCGTACGTCACGTCGAGTAACACGGTGGCCGGCGCTGCGGCGGCCGGCGCCGGCGTGGCGCCGCAGCAGTTGCACTACGTGCTCGGTATCACCAAGGCGTACGCGACGCGGGTCGGCTCGGGGCCGTTTCCGACCGAGCTGCTGGACGCCACCGGCGAGCACCTGCGCAACAAAGGCAACGAATTCGGCTCAGTCACCGGGCGGCCGCGCCGCTGCGGCTGGTTCGATGCGGCCGCGCTGCGCCG
>JAKANT010000191.1 GCA_021823635.1 Pseudomonadota bacterium | reverse complement strand
CAGCGGCCAGCCGCTCGCCGTGGACGCTGGCGGCAGCGGCGACTTCATCGGGCGGCGAAGTGCTGGCGACCAGTGGTACGGACGCCTGCGCCAGGCACCAGCGCGCCACTTCGTCGGGGTAGGCGGGGTCACCGACGACCCGCCGCAGGTCCGGACGCAGCACCGGCCCCTCGTACGCGGCGACCTGCGCGCGCGTCGCTTTCGAACACGACCCGGCCAGCACCGCCGCGCGTCCGCGCACCGGGGCAGCGGCGTCCGCGCCCGCCCGCAGCAGGCCGCGGCGGCGGAAGTTCGCAGGCAGGCCGAGCGCGATCGCCGAGCCGCCCACCGCGAGCGGCGCGTCCGCGAGCGCCTCGCCGAGCGCGAGCAGATCGGCGTCGCAGATCGCATCGACGATGGCGAAACCGGCTCCTTGCGCGCCCAACGCCTCGAGCCGCGCGGCGATGGCGGCGCTGCCGGCGCGCACGACCTCGTGCCCCACGAGCGCCACCCGCTCGCGCGTCTGCGCCTGCATCACCCGCACCAAATTGGCATCGGTCATCGGGTTCAGCGGATGGTTCTCCATCCCGCTTTCGTTCAACAGCGCGTCGCCGACGAACAAGTGGCCGCGGTACACGGTGCGGCCGTTGGCCGGAAATGCCGGACACACCGCCACGCAGCCCGCGTGCAGCCGCGCGCGCAGCGCTTCGGCCACCGGCCCGATGTTGCCGCGCGGCGTGGAATCGAAAGTCGAGCAGATCTTGAACAGGTACTGCCGGCAGCCGCGCGCCGCCAACCACTCGAGCGCCGCGAGGGACTGCGCCACCGCCGTCTGCGGTTCGATCGAGCGCGATTTCAGCGCCACCACCACCGCGTCGGCATCGATCGCGCCTTGCCCATCCGGCACGCCGATCGCCTGCACGGTGCGCATGCCGGCGCGCGTCAACGTGTTGGCGAGGTCAGAGGCGCCGGTGAAGTCGTCCGCAATGCAGCCGAGCAGCATGGTCGAAACCCCGAGGTCGAGGAATCAGGCGGCCGCCCGCCGCGCGTTCGTCGGCGGCGGCGGCCGGAACACGGTCGCATCGTCGTAGAAGCCGGCATCCTCGTTTGCCGGCCACCAGCCCGGGATGCCGAGCACCGGCAGATGCGCGAGCAGCGCGGGAGCGAGGTCCGCGCGCGCGACGAAGCGCGCCGCGGCCGCGTCCGCATCGGCCGACAGCGGCACGGGCACCACGCAGGCGGTGATCGCCTTGTACGGCCCGGCCAGTTTCTCGAGCAGTGCGTGGCCGAAAGCGAGCGCGGCGATCTCGCGCCCCCAGCGCGCGCGCCCGTCGATCAGCAGCCGCCGCCAGTCGCGGCGCGCCAGCGCCTCGAACACCGCGCCATCGTCGCTCGCCAGCAGCAGGCCGCTTTCGTCGATCAGCGTCGCCGCATCGCGCACCGGCCCGCGCCGCGGGCCGATGCCGAGCCGCTCGATCTCTTGCGCCTGCCGCAGATTGAGCGCCGCTTTCGTGCGCGGATACGCGAGCCAGGCGAGCGCGTTGAACGCGTCGTGCCAGTTCTCGCGCGTCGGCACGCGGCCCGTGTCCGCGATGTGCCGCTCGTAGGGCGTGGCGCCCGCGTCATTCGCGGCGACGAAGCGGATCGGCTGCCCGCCGCCGCTGACGACGCCGAGCGCGCGCGCCGCATCACTGGCCGCCGCGCGCCAGTCGGACGCTTCGAGCAACGCGCGCCAGCGCGCAAACGGCGCAAGCCACGGCGCCGCCCAGTCGAGCGCCGCGGCATTCAAGCGACGATCTTCCACGGCAGCGTCTCGCCGGCGGCAAGCGGCACCACCGCGGTGTCGCCGAACGCAAGCTCGCTCGGCAGCGTCCACGGCTCGCGCGCAAGCGTCACCGTGCCGCGATTGCGCGGCAAGCGGTAGAAGTCCGCGCCGTGAAAGCTCGCGAACGCCTCCAGCTTGTCGAGCGCGCCCGCGGCTTCGAACACGGTCGCGTACATCTCAAGCGCGCTGGCGGCGGTGAAGCAGCCAGCGCAGCCGCACGCGCTTTCCTTCTCGCCTTTCGGATGCGGGGCGCTGTCGGTGCCAAGGAAGAAGCGCGGGTTGCCCGAGGTGGCCGCGGCCACCAGCGCCTGCCGGTGCGGCTCGCGTTTGAGCACCGGCAGACAGTAGTAGTGCGGACGCACGCCGGCGCGGCCGTGCGGGGTCAGGAACAGCGCGTTGCGGTTGTACAGCAGATGATGCGCGGTGATGGTGGCACCGATCGGGCCGGGCGCGTCGCGCACGTAATCGGCGGCCTGCCGAGTCGTGATGTGTTCGAACACCACGCGCAGCGCCGGAAAGTCGCGCCGCAGCGGCTCGAGCACGTCGTCGATGAAGCGCGCCTCGCGGTCGAACACATCGACCTCGGCGCGAGTGACCTCGCCGTGCACCTGCAACGGCAGATCGACGTCCTGCATCGCCTCGAGCGCGCGCGCGCAGCGGGCGAGATCGGTCACGCCGGCGTCCGAGTTCGTCGTCGCCCCCGCCGGGTACAGCTTCACGCCGTGCACGAAACCGCTTTCCTTGGCACGGCGGATCTCGTCGGCCGTCGTGTTGTCGGTCAAATACAGCGTCATCAACGGCTCGAAGTCGCTGTCCGGCGGCCGCGCCGCGAGGATGCGCTGACGGTACGCCGCCGCCTGTGCGACCGTCGTCACCGGCGGCTTCAGGTTCGGCATCACGATCGCGCGCGCGAACTGGCGCGCCGTGTACGGCAGCACGTCGGCCATCGGCGCGCCGTCGCGCAGATGCAGGTGCCAGTCGTCGGGGCGGGTAAGCGTCAGGCGCTCTGTCACGGGCGCGATTATCCGCGAGTCACGCGCCGATAATGGATGCGTCGCATCGCCACCGCGGAGCCGGCCATGAAACGCGAGCAGCTCGCCGATCTTGCCAAGCGTTCGCCGATCGCCTCCTGGCGTCTGCCGGAGTCGGACGCCGACCCGCAGGAAACACGCGAATGGCTGGAAGCGCTCGACGCGGTGATCGCCAGCGCCGGCGCCGAGCGCGCCACCTTCTTGCTGCAAAAGCTCGTGCAGCACGCACGGCGGCGGCGCGTGCAGCTGCCGACGGTGGCCAATACACCGTACGTCAACACGATCTCGCTCGCGCAACAGGCGCCGTTTCCCGGCAACCTCGAACTGGAAGCGCGCGTGATCGCCTGGGTGCGCTGGAATGCGCTGGCGATGGTGGTGCGCGCCAACCGCGAAAGCCCCGAGCTCGGGGGCCACATCGCCAGCTACGCCTCGGCGGCGGACCTGTTCGAGGTCGGCTTCAATCACTTCTTCCGCGCCAACACCGAATCCGCGCGCGGCGACCTCGTCTACTTCCAGCCGCATTCGGCCCCGGGCGTGTACGCGCGCGCCTTCCTCGAAGGGCGGCTGACCGAAGAGCAACTGGCCAACTACCGGCGCGAAACCGGCGGCAACGGGCTGTCGTCGTATCCGCACCCGTGGCTGATGCCGCAGTTCTGGCAGTTCCCGACCGGCTCGATGGGACTAGGACCGCTGTTCGCGATCTACCAGGCGCGCTTCATGCGCTACCTGCACAACCGCGGTCTGCTGGACACCTCGGCGCGCAAGGTCTGGGCGTTCGTCGGCGACGGCGAAATGGACGAACCGGAATCGCTCGCGGGACTGTCGCTGGCGGCGCGCGAGGGGCTCGACAACCTGGTGTTCGTCGTCAACTGCAACCTGCAGCGGCTCGACGGCCCGGTGCGCGGCAACGGCTCGATCATCCAGGAGCTCGAAGGGCTGTTCGCCGGCGCGGGCTGGAACGTGATCAAGCTGCTGTGGGGCAGCGACTGGGACCCGCTGTTCGCGCGCGACGAACAGGGCTTGCTGCTGCGCGCGTTTCACGAGACCGTGGACGGCGAGTTCCAGCAATTGGCCGCCACCGACGGCCGCTTCAACCGCGAGCACTTCTTCGCCAAATACCCGGAGCTGCAGGCGCTGGTGGCGCATCTGTCGGACGACGACATCGACCGCCTGCGCCGCGGCGGCCACGACCCGGTCAAGATCCACGCCGCCTATCACGCGGCGGTGAACCACCGCGGCCAGCCGACCGTGATCCTGGCCAAGACGAAGAAGGGCTACGGCATGGGCACGGCCGGCCAGGGCCGCATGACCACGCACCAGCAGAAGAAGCTCGACGCGCAGCAGCTGCGCGAATTCTGTGAGCGCTTCGCGCTGCCGTTGACCGAGGCACAGATCGAGAACTGCGAATTCGTGCGCCCGCCGGCGGAGTCACCCGAGATGCGTTACCTGCACGCGCGGCGCGCCAAGCTGGGCGGTTACCTGCCGGCGCGCGCCCCTCAGTGCGCACCGCTGACGGTCCCTGCGCGCGAGTCTTTTGCGCGCTTCGCGCTGGCGGCGGGCGGCCGCGAGATGAGCACGACGATGGCCTTCGTGCGCATGGTGGGCGCGCTGCTCAAGGACGCCACGCTCGGCGCGCGCATCGTGCCGATCATCGCCGACGAGGCGCGCACCTTCGGCATGGCCGACCTGTTCCGGCAGGTGGGCATCTATTTGCCGATCGGACAGCTTTACGAGCCGGAGGATCACGATCAGGTCAGCTACTACAAAGAAGCGGTGGACGGCCAGATCCTGGAAGAAGGGATCAACGAGGCGGGCGCGATCGCCAGTTGGGTGGCGGCCGCCACCTCCTATTCGACGCACGGGGTGGCGATGCTGCCGTTCTACATCTACTACTCGATGTTCGGTTTCCAGCGTGTCGGCGACGCGATCTGGGCCGCCGCCGATTCGCGCGCGCGCGGTTTTCTGATCGGCGCCACT
>JAKANT010000190.1 GCA_021823635.1 Pseudomonadota bacterium | reverse complement strand
GCTGCGCAGGCTGGCAGCGGTCGATTGAACTCACAATCGCCGTCCTCGACGCTGCTTTCGACATGAAAATCGGCGCTGACTCGACCATCGGTTTCACGGGCGGCGCTTGTTCAGCGTTTCCCTAAGGGCCGGACGCCGTCATCCTTTCGTCATCCCGGCTTCATATCGTGCGGTCAAAGAAACGCAAACGCGACCGCAAGGAACCAAACATCGCCATCGCACCCGCGCTGCCGTCGGCGACGGGGCGCTTTCTCGATCGCGAACTGTCGCAGCTCGCGTTCAACGAACGCGTGCTGGCGCTTGCCGCCCGTGCCTCGGTGCCGCTCGCCGAACGGCTGCGCTACGTGTGCATCGTGTCGTCCAATCTGGACGAGTTCTTCGAGATCCGGGTCGCGGGGCTGCTGGACGAGATGCGCGAAAACGGCGGCATCGGCCCGGCCTCGCCGCTGTGGCCGGCGTACCTCGAGATCGCGCGCCGCGCGCACGCGCTGGTGGAGCGCCAGTACGAGCTGTTCAACAAGGTGCTGATCCCGGCGCTGGCGCGGCACCGGATCGTGATCCGCAACCACGCCGAGCGCACGCCGGCGCAGCGCAAATGGGTGCGCGAGTACTTCGAGAGCGAGGTGCGGCCGCTGCTGTCGCCGATCGGCCTCGATCCGTCGCATCCGTTTCCGCAGGTGGTCAACAAGGCGCTGACGTTCGTGGTCCAGCTCGAGGGCAAGGACGCGTTTGGGCGCGCTTCCACGATCGCGGTGCTGAAAGTGCCGCGCACGCTGCCGCGCGTGATCGCGCTGCCGCCGAAGCTGGCGCCCGGGCAGCAGGCGTTCGTGCTGCTGTCCTCGGTGATCCGAGCCCATCTGGAAGACGTTTTCCCGGGCCGCCGCGTCGCCGGCTTCTCGCAGTTCCGTGTCACCCGCGACTCCGATCTGTGGATCGACGAGCGCGAGGTGCGCAATCTGCGCCAGGCGCTGCGCATGGAGCTGACGCAGCGCCACTTCGGCCACGCGGTGCGGCTGGAGATCCTGCGCACCTGCCCGCCGCACCTCGAGCAGCTGCTGCGCGAGCAGTTCGCGCTGCCCAACGAGGCCGTGTATCGGGTCGACGGTCCGGTGAACCTGGTGCGCCTGAACCAGTTGGTCGACCAGATCTCGGCGCCGCGGCTGCGCTGGCCGTCGTTTGCGCCCGCCTGGCCGTCGAAAATCGCGCCGGCGGCCGAAGGCGCCGACATGTTCGAGGCGTTGCGACGCGGGGACCTGCTGCTGCACCACCCGTTCGAGAGCTTCGAGCCGGTGATCCAGTTCCTGCGCCAGGCCGCCTACGACCCGAAGGTGGTCGCGATCCGCATGACGCTTTATCGCACCGGCACCGGCTCGGTGCTGGTCGATCTGTTGATCGAAGCGGCGCGCCGCGGCAAGGAGGTGACGGTCGTCGTCGAACTGAAGGCGCGCTTCGACGAAGAGGCCAACATCGACCTTGCGGAGCGGCTGGAGGCGGTCGGGGCGCAGGTCGTGTACGGCGTGGTCGGCCTGAAGACCCATGCCAAGCTGATGCTGGTGCTGCGGCGGGAGGACGTCGGCAAACGTTCGCGACTGGCCTACTACGCGCACCTCGGCACCGGCAACTATCACCCGACCACCGCCAAGCTGTATACCGACTTCGGCATGCTGACCGCCAACGAGGCGCTATGCGCCGACGTCGAGCGCGTGTTCATGCATCTGACCAGCCTGACCAAGATCGAACGGCTGCGGCACCTGTGGATCGCGCCGTTCACGCTGCACAAGCGCGTGCTGGCGGCGATCGCCAACGAGGCGCGGCTAGCCAAAGCCGGCAAGGTCGGCCGCATCATCGCCAAGATGAACGCGCTGGTGGACGAAGCGACGATCGAGGCGCTGTACGCCGCCTCCGCCGCCGGCGTGCGCATCGACCTGATCGTGCGCGGCGCCTGCACGCTGCGTCCCGGGGTGAAGGGGCTGTCGGAGAACATCACCGTGCGTTCGGTGGTGGGGCGCTTCCTCGAGCACCATCGGATCTATTACTTCCGCAACGACGGCGCCGACGACGTGTATCTGGCGAGCGCCGACTGGATGGGCCGCAACCTGTTTCGCCGCATCGAAGTCGCCTGGCCGCTGCTCGACCGGCGCCTGAAGCAGCGCGTGATCGACGAAGGATTGCAGCCGTACCTGGACGACACGGCCGATGCCTGGACGCTCGGACCCGACGGCCACTACCGGCCGCCGCCGCGGCCGCAAGGCGGCCGCTCGGCGCAGCAGCGGCTGCTCGAACAACTGGCGGCCGACAGCGGGGGATCATGAGCGCGAAGATGGACCTCGTGCTGTGGCGGCACGCCGAGGCGGAAGCCGGCGAGCCGGACGAAGGCCGCCGGCTGACCGCCAAAGGCGACAAGCAGGCGCGCCGCGCCGCCGAGTGGCTGCACGCGCACCTGCCCGATTCGGCGCGCATCCTCGTCAGCCCGGCGCTGCGCGCGCAGCAGACGGCGCAGGCGCTGGCGGAACTGTCGCACCGAAAGTTCAAGACGGTCGAGGCGCTCGCGCCCGGTGCCAGCGCGGAAGACGTGCTGCGCGCGGTCGATTGGCCGTACTCGCGCGCGACCGTGGTCGTGGTGGGCCACCAGCCGACGCTGGGCGAAGTCGCCAGCCTGTTGCTGGCCGGCCGACCGCTGCCGTGGACGGTCAAGAAGGCGGGCATCTGGTGGCTGCAGGCGCGCGAGCGCGACGGCGCCTCGCAGGTGGCGCTGCGCGCGGTGGTCAATCCCGATCTGTTGTAGTCAGTCGAGCGTTCGCAGCTCGAAGCCCAGCCCGGCGCGTACCCAGTGCGCCGCCTCTTCTTCCAGCAGATGGTGCGTCAACGGGTGCGCGGCGAGCCAGCCGCCGTCCAACCCCAGCTCGACGGCGCCGCGCGCGCGTTTGAGTGTCAGGCGCGGCAGCTCGACGTCGCGCCGCGCATGACAGAACACCACTGCCAGCCGCAGCGCCAGCAGGGCGGTGGCCTGCTCCGGCTCGGCCAGCGCGGCGGCGACCTTTTTCAGGTTGCCGCGCTGGCCGAGCACCAGTTGCGCGATGCGCTGCTGGTCGGAGGTCGCGAACCCGGGCAGGTCGGCGTGCGTGATCAGATACGCGCCGTGCTTGTGGTAGTCGTCGTGCGAGATGGCGCTGCCTACTTCGTGCAACGCGGCCGCCCAAGCGAGGCGCTTGACCGCGTCCGCTTTTGCCCCGCCGGCGAGCGCCGCGTGCAATTGCGCTGCTACCCGGGCGACGCGCGCGGCCTGAGCGCGGTCCACGCCGAAGCGCGTCTGCAAACGCTCGACGGTGGCGTCGCGCACGTCGCGGTCCTCGCGCCGCCCGAGCAGGTCGTACAGCAGCCCGATGCGCAGCGCCCCGCGCGCGGTACGCATCTCGGAGATGCCGAGCGTGTCGAACACGGCCGCGAGCACCGCCACGCCGCCGGCGATCACGTCGCGCCGCTCCGGTTTCAGGCCTTGTAGCCTTATGCGCTTGGCCTCGCCAGCCGCCACCAGCGCCTGGCGCAGGCGCAGCAGCCCTTCGGCGGTGATCGTGCCGTCGGACCAGCCTTCGGCGCGCAGGATGTCGGCCACCGCGTCGATCGTGCCGCTGGTGCCGTACGCCTCGTCCCAGTTCTTGCGCGAAAAGACGCCGGCCGCCTCTTCGAGCTGCGCCGCTGCCGCCACCGTCGCGCGCCGCATCGAGCCGCGGTCGATCGTGCCGTCGCGAAAGAAACGCAGCGTCGTGTTCACGCAGCCGATGCGGAACGATTCGGCCGCCTCGGCGGTGAAGCCGCGGCCAACGATGATCTCGGTCGAACCGCCGCCGATATCGACCACCAGCCGGCGCGCGGGCGACGGCGCGAGCGTGTGCATGCAGCCCTCGAACACCAGCCGCGCCTCCTCGCGGCCCGAGATCACGTCGATCGGGAAACCGAGCGCGGCCTGCGCCTCTAGCAGGAACTCGTTGACGTTGACCGCGCTGCGCAGCGTTTGCGTGCCGACCGCGCGCACCTGCGAGGCCGGCATGTCGCGCAGCCGTTCGTTCATGCGCGCCAGGCATTCGCAGGCCGATTCGATCGCCTTGCGCGACAGGCGGTTGTTCTCGTCCAGCCCGGCGGCCAGCCGCACCGTCTCCTTCCAGTAGTTCTGGCGCAGGATCTGCGTGCCCTCGACGCGGCCGATCTCGAGCCGGAAGCTGTTGGAGCCGAGATCGACCGCCGCCAGCAACATCATTCGACCTTGCCGATCTTCGCCACCGCCTCCGCCATCTTGGCGGCGTCCGACTGCCAGTAGCGGGCGAACTCCGGCGCATCGAGGTAAAGCACCGGGCTGCCTGCATTGCCGATCGTCGCCTGCACCTTCGGGTCGTGGGCGGCGAAGCGGGCCGCTTCACGCAGCTTGGCGATCACCGGCTCCGGCGTGCCGGCGGGCACGAACAGCCCGGACCACTGCGCGAACTGCACCGGGTAGCCCAGCTCCGTGAGGCTGGGCACGTCGGGCAGCGCCGCCAGCCGACCTTCGCCCCAGTGCGCGAGCGCGCGCAGCTTGCCCGCGCGCACGTGCTGCACGATCGTCGCTGGCCCGGTGGCGAGCGCATCGACCTGTCCGCCCAACAACGCCAGCACCGCCGGCCCCGCGCCCGTGTAAGGCACGTGCAGCATGCGGAAGTTGGCCGCGTTCTTCAGCATCTCCATCGGCACGTGCATCGTGCCGTAGTTGCCGGACGAGCCGTACGAATACTTGGCCGGATGGCGGCGCAGGTCGGCGATGAATTCCTGCGCGGTGCGCCAC
>JAKANT010000189.1 GCA_021823635.1 Pseudomonadota bacterium | reverse complement strand
ACCGGCGGCCGCTCGGTCTGGATGCGCGCGAGCAGAGCGATCAACTCGCGTTGGCGGCGCTCGCGTTCGTCGAGCCACCAGCGGTGACCGTCGCCATGCCGCGCGACGCTGGCGCGGATCAGGCGCTCCTGTTCGGCAGTCACCGCCCCGAACCAGTCTTGCACGCGCTCCAGATTCCTCTTCACCCGCCCCTGCAGCGGATCGCGGGCGGCATTGCGCACGAGCTCGCGCCGCGCCTTGGCATTGTCTTGCGCCAGCTTGTCGGCGAAGTGCGCGATCTGCGCAGGAGTCAGCGTCAACGCGAGCGCGGCGAGGTCCGGCGCCGCGCGCTCGCCGATCGCGAGCAGCCGCCGGTTCATCTCGGCGTAGTAGCCGAGCACGTCGTCGGCACCGATGCGTTCGTCGATTCGGCGGCCGACGGCTTCGATCAGTTCCACGTAGCCGCGCAATTGCGTGCTGCGGTGCCAGGCGAGCAGCGTGCGCGCGCGCTCGCGCGCCAATTGCTCCTGCTCGTCGTCCAGATCGAAGTACGAATCGAGCGCGAAGGCGAGCAGCGTGTCGGCGTTGTTGTACCCGAGCTTCAGCGTCGAGCAGGCGGCCGTCAGCGCCAGCAGTGCGACGGCGGCGCTCCGGAGCAAGCGGAACCCGGTGCTACGATTCGCCGCCCGGCGCACGTCCCTCACCTCGTGCAATGAACATCGTCATCCTGGCCGCCGGCCAAGGCAAGCGCATGCGTTCGGCGCTGCCGAAAGTTCTGCACCCGCTGGCGGGCAAGCCGATGCTAGCTCACGTGCTCGCCACCGCGCGAGCGCTGGCCGCCAAGAAGGCGGTGCCGGCGCGGATCGTCGTCGTCATCGGCCACGGTGCCGAAGCGGTGCGCGCGGCCTTCGCCGCCGAAACCGATGTCCAGTTCGTGCTGCAGGAGCCGCAGCTCGGCACCGGGCACGCGGTGCAACAAGCCGCGCCTCGGCTGGACGACGCCGAGCCGACCCTGGTGTTGTATGGCGACGTGCCGCTGCTGCGCGCCGGCACGCTCGAGCGGCTGCTCGCGACGGCCGGCGACGCGCGCCACGAGGGCGTGGGGCTGCTGACGGTGCGGCTGACGGACCCGTGCGGCTACGGACGCATCGTTCGCGATTGGCACGGCAACGTGCTGAAGATCGTCGAAGAGCGCGACGCCAGCGCCGACGAGCGCGCGATCGACGAGGTGAACACGGGCATCCTCGTCGCGCCGACCGCGCGGCTGAAGCGGTGGCTGGCGGGGCTGTCGGCGGACAACGCGCAGCGCGAGTACTACCTGACCGATGTGATCGCGCAGGCGGTGGCGGAAGGGCTGCACGTCGCCGCAGTGGCGGCCGAAGACGCCGACGAGGTCCTCGGCGTCAACAGCCAGGCTCAGCTCGCCCAGCTCGAGCGCGTGGCGCAGCGTCGCATCGCCGAACGGCTGATGCAAGACGGCGTGCGGCTCGCCGATCCGGCGCGGCTGGACGTTCGCGGAGAACTGACGGTTGGCGCCGACGTTTTCATCGACGTCGGCAACGTGTTCGAGGGGCGCGTCGCGCTGGCCGATGGCGTGCGCATCGGCCCCAACAACGTCATCCGCGACTGCTCGATCGGCGCCGGCACCGAAGTGCTCGGCTTCTGTTATCTGGAGCGGGCGGCAATCGGGGCCAATGCGCGCATCGGGCCGTTCGCGCGCACGCGACCGGACGTGAAGCTCGGCGACGACGTTCACATCGGCAATTTCGTCGAAGTGAAGAACTCGACGTTCGGACGCGGATCGAAGGCCAATCATCTCGCCTACGTCGGCGACGCGACGGTGGGCAGCCGCGTCAACATCGGCGCCGGCACCGTCGTCGCCAACTACGACGGCGCCAACAAGCACCACACCGTGATCGAAGACGACGTGCACACGGGATCCAACAGCGTGCTGGTGGCGCCGATCACGGTCGGTGCCGGCGCCACGGTCGGCGCCGGCTCCACCGTGTCGCGGCAGGTGCCGGCGGGTAAGCTGACGGTGGCGCGCGCGCGCCAAACGACGATCGAAGGCTGGAAGCGGCCGACGAAGAAATCCGGCTGAAGCGCGCCGCGCCCCGGCTCGCTATTCCGGCAACAACACGCGCGGCGCGAACTTGCTGCGAGCGACGGCGAAAAACGTCCGCACGTTGCGCACGTTCGCCTGGGCCGTGAAAAGCCGGTGCACCAACGCGTGGTAGGCAGGCATGTCGGGCACGACCACCACCAGCACGAAGTCGGGGCCGGGCGACACGCGATAGCACTGCTGCACGGCCGGCTCGTCGGCGACGCGCGCCTCGAACTCCTGCAAGCGCTCTGCCCCTTGGTGCTCGAGCGAAATCTCCACGATCGCCGTCAGCGCGGGGCCGATTCTCTCCGGCGCGACGATGGCGACCGTACGCTCGATGACACCGGTTTCGAACAGGCGCTTGACGCGCCGCAGACAGGTCGGCGGCGAGATGTGGGCGCGTTCGGCGAGCGCCTGATTCGTCACCCACGCGTCTTCCTGCAGAAGGTTGAGCAGGCGGCGGTCGATCGCGTCGAGGGGCGACGGCGACACGGCAGAAAAATTCATAACAACCATTCCAGGAGAAATAAATAGGCCATGTCTTCGATGGAGGGAACTTTACGTCAGAATCGATGAAAAATCGGTAGCCTCTTTCGCCACCTAGGGTCTAAGCTGCCGCCCCGTACCAATTTCACGTGAGAGGGGTGTTCCATGTGCGGAATCGTAGGTGCCGTGGCGCAGCGAAACATCGTGCCGGTCCTGGTCGAAGGGCTGCGCCGGCTCGAATACCGCGGCTACGACTCCTGTGGCGTGGCGGTGCATGCCGACGGCGAACTGAAGCGAGCGCGCAGCGTGGCGCGAGTGGCCGAACTCGAAGCGCAGGTGCGCGACCTGACCGCGTTCACCGGCATCGCTCATACGCGCTGGGCGACGCACGGCGCGCCGACCACGGACAACGCGCACCCGCACTTTTCCGGGCGCAACGGCGCGCCGCGCATCGCACTGGTTCACAACGGCATCATCGAAAACCACGACGCGCTGCGAACGCGGTTGCGGGCGCAGGGTTACCGTTTCGAGAGCCAGACCGATACCGAAGTCATCGCGCACCTGATCGACAGCCTGTACGAGGGCGACCTGTTCGAAGCGGTGCAGAAGGCGGTGCGCGAGCTGCACGGCGCCTATGCGATCGCCGTCTTCGCGCGCGAAGAGCCGCACCGCGTGGTAGGCGCGCGCGCCGGCTCGCCGCTGGTGGTGGGCATCGGCCAGGGAGAAAACTTCCTCGCCTCCGACGCGCTCGCGCTGGCCGGCACTACCGACCAGATCATGTATCTGGAGGAAGGCGACGTCGTCGACCTGCAGCTCGGCCGCGTATGGGTGGTGGACGGCCAGGGCCGCCCGGTCAGCCGCGAGGTGAAGACGGTGCACGCGGGCCTGGGCAGCGTCGAGCTGGGCCCGTACCGGCACTTCATGCAGAAGGAAATCTTCGAGCAGCCCCGCGCGATCGCCGACACGCTCGACCCGGTGGCAGGCATCGATCCGTTCATCTTCGGCGAGGCCGCCGAGGCGGTGCTGCCGCGCATCGACGGCGTGTTGATCCTCGCCTGCGGCACCAGTTACTACGCGGGCTGCGTGGCGCGCTACTGGATCGAAGCGATCGCGCGCGTTCCGGTGACGGTGGAGATCGCCAGCGAATACCGCTATCGCGCCTCGGTGCCGAACCCGAACGCCTTGGTGGTCGTGGTGTCGCAGTCCGGCGAGACCGCCGACACGCTGGCGGCGCTCAAGCACGCCAAGAACCAGGGCATGCATGCCACGCTCGCGGTGTGCAACGTTGCCACCAGCGCGATGGTGCGCGAGACCGCGATGCAGTTCATCACCCGCGCCGGCGCCGAAATCGGGGTCGCATCGACCAAGGCCTTCACGACGCAATTGGTCGCGCTGTACCTGCTGGCCAAGAGCATCGCCAAGGCCAAGGGCCTGCTGACGCCCGAGCGCGAGCACGCGGCGGTCAAGGCGCTGCGTCACCTGCCGGCCGCGGTGCAGAGCGTGCTGGCGCTGGAGCCGTCGATCATCGCCTGGAGCGAGACGTTCGCGCGCAAGGAAAACGCGCTTTTCCTCGGCCGCGGCATGCATTACCCGATCGCGATGGAAGGCGCGCTGAAACTCAAGGAGATCAGCTACATCCATGCCGAGGCCTACCCGGCGGGCGAACTGAAACACGGGCCGCTGGCGCTGGTGACGGAAGCAATGCCGGTGGTGACGGTGGCGCCGAACGATGCGCTGCTCGAGAAGCTGAAGAGCAACATGCAGGAAGTGCGGGCGCGCGGCGGCCAGCTCTATGTGTTCGCCGACGCCGACACGCGCATCGAGTCCAGCGAAGGCGTGCACGTGATCCGTCTGCCCGAGCATTACGGCGACCTGTCGCCGCTGCTGCACGTGGTGCCGCTGCAATTGCTCGCCTACCACACCGCGGTGGCGCGCGGCACCGATGTGGACAAGCCGCGCAATCTGGCCAAATCGGTCACCGTCGAGTGACCCGCCCGTTGTCAGGCGCGACCTGCGCTCCTACCATGCACAAGGTGCGATGCGCCGTCGCGGGCACGCCCGGCCGCTGCCTGACGGGTCGGATCGACCGGTCGGCGCGCGGCGCCGCCCAAGATGACGCTGCAGACAGGGCGATGAGCACAGTGCGCTGGCGCGCCGCGCATCGTTGACATGTGCGGCCGATACGACCTTTCGGACAACCCGGCCGCGATCAAGGCCAAGTTCGCGGTGCCCGAGGTGCCGCCGTTTTCGCCCAACGCCGACTGGCGTCCG
>JAKANT010000188.1 GCA_021823635.1 Pseudomonadota bacterium | reverse complement strand
CGAACGGGACATCGCCCCGATGCGTACACGCAGCCAGGCCGCACGTTTGCGCTGAACCTGCGCGTTGATCTCTGACATTCGACCAAGAGGTTGTCTATGCAAGCTGCTCCGTTGACCCTCGATGGGCCGTACTCGCCGCGCGCCTTGCTGGACGCGTTCCAGCGCCTACGCCGCGAGCGCAAGCTGCGTCACCGCGACGCCGCGCAGGCGCTCGGCGTCACCGAGGCCGAGGCCATCGCCGCCGCCGTCGGCGCCGAAGGCGCGCTGCGCGCGACCCGTCTGGCCGGTCCGTGGGCGCACCTTTTCGAACAAATGCCGCGGCTCGGGCCGGTGATGGCGCTGACGCGCAACGAACACGCGGTGCACGAGAAGGTCGGCCGCTTCGAAGAGATGTCGCACGACGGCGAGGTCGGCCTGGCCTTGGGCAGCGCGATCGACCTGCGTATCTTTTATTCGCGTTGGCGGCACGCCTTCGCCGTGCACGAAGAAACCGAGCGCGGGACGCAGCGCAGCCTGCAGATCTTCGACGCGCACGGCGCAGCGATCCACAAGGTGTTTCTCCGTCCGGAAAGCGACCTCGCCGCCTGGGAGCGCTTCGTCGCCGCTGCGGCGCACGGCGACCAGTCGCCTCTGCTGGTGGTCGAGCCTGCGCCGCCTGCCGAGCCATCGCGCGCCGACGACGCGATCGACGTGACGGCGTTTCGGGACGCTTGGCGGGCGATGACCGATACGCACCAGTTCTTCCCGTTGCTGCGCAGGTTCGGACTGACGCGCACGGAGGCGCTGCGCCTGGCGCCGACCGATTTCGCGCATCGCGTGCACGAGGGGTCGGCGCGCCTGCTGCTGCAAGAAGCGGCGCGGCACGCGGTGCCGATCATGTGCTTCGTCGCCAATCCCGGAATGATCCAGATCCACAGCGGGCGCGTCGAGCGCGTCCAAGTGATGGGGCCGTGGCTGAACGTGCTCGATGGCGAGTTCAACCTGCATCTGCGCGAGGACCACATCGCCGCCGCCTGGGTGGTGAAAAAGCCCACGGCCGACGGCTTGGTCACTTCGCTCGAGTTGTTCGCCGACGACGGCGAGACCATCGCGCTGTTCTTCGGCGCGCGCAAGCCGGGCCAGCCCGAACGCCCGGAGTGGCGCGCGCTGGTGCATGAGTTGCCGGAGATCGATGCATGAGCGCAGCGCCGTGCACCGGACGCCGGGCGCTGATTTTGGCCGCCGCTTCCGTGCTGCCAGGTCGCGCGCTTGCGCGAACGTCCGCGCCGCGCGTGGTGTGCATCGGCGGCGCGCTGACCGAGATCGTGTACCGGTTGGGCGCTGGCGACCGGCTCGTCGGCACCGACACGACGAGCCTGTACCCGGAGGCGGCGCAGAAGACGCCCAAGGTCGGGTACGCGCGTCAGCTTTCCTCCGAAGGCGTGTTGTCGCTGGCGCCGACGCTGATCATCGCCAGCGCCGATGCCGGCCCGCCGGCGGCGCTCGAACAACTGCGCGCGGCGGGCGTGGCGCTCGTGCGCGGCGCGGCCGGTCATGACCTCGAGGCGTTACTGAAAAACGTACGTCAGGTGGCGCGGGCGCTGGATCTCGCTCAGCGTGGCGAGGCGCTCGCGCGCGAGCTGGCGGACCGCTGGCAAGCGGTGCAATCGCGCATCGTGCGCGGCACCGAAGCGCCGCGGGTCCTGTTCGTGCTCTCGCACGTCGCGAACAACGTGCAGGTCTCGGGCCACGGCACCGCCGCCCATGCGCTGATCGAAGCGGCGGGCGGCGCAAACGCGATGCGCGGCTTCACCGGCTACCGGCCGCTGACCGCGGAGGCCGTGGTATCGGCCGCGCCGCAGGCCATCGTGACCACCGCGCAAGGCGTGCAGGCGCTCGGCGGACCGGACCGATTGCTCGCCCAGCCCGGACTGGCATTGACGCCGGCCGGCCGCACGCGGCGCATCTTCGCCGCCGACGGGCTGTACCTGCTGGGGGGCGGCCCGCGCCTGCCCGATGCGGTGCAGGAGCTGGCGCAGTTCTTGGGGACCTGGGCATGAGCGCGCCGGCAGCGGCAATGGCGACGCGGCCGCAGGCGGCGCGACGTCTGTCGGCCGCGGCGGTGTTGGGGACGCTGGCGGTGGCCCTCGTCGCGGCCAGCGTCTGGGCGCTGTCAAGCGGCGCGTACCGGATCGCGCCCGGCGACGTCGTACGCATCGTGCTCGCCCATGCGGTCGGTCAGGGCGGGCAGGACCAGGCGAGCCTCGTGCTGGCGGCGATCCGCGCCCCGCGCGTGCTGCTTGCGCTGCTGACCGGGGCGGGGCTGGCAGTGGCCGGCGCTCTGGCGCAGGGGCTGTTCCGCAACCCGCTCGCGGATCCGGCGCTGATCGGCGTGTCGGCCGGCGCCGCGCTTGCAGCCGCGGTCGTGATCGTGCTCGGCAATGCTTGGGTGCCGGCGTCGATGCGCATCGAAGCGCTCGGGCCGTATGTGTTGCCGCTGGCGGCGTTTGCCGGCGGGCTGGCGGTCACCGCGCTCGTTTATCGCGTCGGACGCGCCGCGGGCTGGCTGTCGCTGCCGCTGGCGCTGTTGGCCGGAATTGCGGTCAATGCCATCGCGATGGCCGGCATCGGACTGCTGATCTTCGTCGCCAGCGACGAACAGCTGCGCTCGCTGACGTTCTGGAATTTGGGCTCGCTGGCGGCGGCCAATTGGCGCGTGCTGGCGGCGGTCGCACCGCTGGTGCTGGCCGCGATCGCCGCGGCCCTGGCCCTTGCGCCCGCGCTCAATGCGTTGGCGCTCGGCGAAGCGCGCGCAGAGCACTTGGGCGTGGCGGTCGAACGCGTCAAACGCAGCGCCATCGCATTGACGGCGCTCGCCACCGGGGCGTTGGTCGCGCTCACCGGCGTGATCGGCTTCGTCGGCCTGGTGGCGCCGCACCTGGTGAGGCTGGTCTGCGGTCCCGATCACCGCGTGTTGCTGCCCGCGGCGGCGCTGGCGGGCGCGCTGCTCGTGGTGCTGGCGGACCTCGCGGCGCGCACGGTGGTGGCTCCCGCCGAGCTGCCGCTCGGTGTCGTCACTGCCCTGGCGGGCGGGCCGTTTTTCCTCGCGCTGCTGCTGCGCGAACGTTGGGTACGCGGAGGGTAGATGCTGCAGTGTCAAGCGCTGCACGTTCGGGCCGGCTGGCGCCGGCTGCTGGTGGATGTGGACTTCGCGTTGGCCCCTGGCGAAGTGGTGGCGGTGCTGGGGGAAAACGGTGCCGGTAAAACCACGCTGCTGCGGGCGCTGGCGGGCGAACGCTTCGGCCCGCCGCTACGCGCCAGCGGTTCGGTGCGCATCAACGGGCGTCCGATCGAACGCCTCGACGCGCGCACGCGTGCCCGTCTGCGGGCGGTGCTGCCGCAGCATTCCGACAGCGCGTTTTCCTTCACTGCGTTGGAGGTCGCCGCACTGGGGCGCTACGCCTTCGGCGGCAGCGGCAGCGAGGATCGCGCGATCGCGCGCCACGCGCTGGCGCTGGCCGACGCCGCGCACCTGTCGGAGCGCGAACTGCCGACTTTGTCTGGCGGCGAGCGCGCACGCGTTCACCTGGCGGCGGCGTTCGCGCAGCTGTGGGAACGCGAGTGCGACGAGGCGCGCTACCTGCTACTGGATGAGCCGACGGCGGCGCTCGATCTGGCGCATCAGCACCACGTGCTGGGAACCGTGCGTGCGTTCGCGGCACAGCGCGCGCTCGGCGTGCTCGCCATCGTGCACGACCTGAATTTGGCGGCTCTGTACGCGGACCGGCTGTATGTGCTGCGCGACGGCGCGCTGCTGGCGCAGGGGCGGCCGCAGGAGGTCCTGACGCCGGAGCTGATCGGCACCGGATTTGCGGTCGCGGCACGGGTGCTGGCGCACCCGCTGAAGCCGGCGTTGTTGGTGGCGACCGCGCACAGGTCGGCGGCGTTGTGAGCGCAGCGAGGGAGAAACGACGTATGGGGTTCGAAGCGCCGGCGCGGCGGATTGCGCGGCGCGCCGCGGTGATGCTGCTCGTGGCCGGCGCGGCGACCGGTTTAGGCGCCTCGTTGGCGATGTTGGCACGCGAGGTGGAGCGGTTTGTCGCGCCGGCGGCGCGAGCGCCCTCATTTGAATCAACGGTTGCCGGCGAGGAGGAGCGATGACGGGCATGAAAGAAGAAACGGAGCGGTACGCGGCGCTGCGCGCCGAAGCCGCGGCGATCGACGAGCAGCGGCTGCTCGCAAGCCTGCTTTACCTGCTTGTGCGCTTGACGACGCAGGGCGGCTGCCTGGGAATGGCGTTCGCCGTCGGTCGTCAGTTCGAGCTGCTCGCCGCGCATCCGCGCATCGACGGTCCGCTGCGCGCGGCGGCGCTGCAGTTGCGCGATCACTGGCTGCGGTGCTGCGCGCGGCTGGAGGCGGCGCACGGTGCCCCGCCCAGGACGCACTGACGATCGCCGGCGATCCGATGCGCGGGAGTTTCGATCGATGGGCGCGATGACGCTGGCGGCCCTGCGCGAAGGGCTCGAAGCATTCCTCATCGTGGCGCTTGCCGCCACGTATCTGCGCCGTACCGGGCGCGGGCAACTGCTGCCCGCGCTCGGCTGGGGGGTGGCGGCTGCACTCGTGCTTTCGGTGCTGCTGGGCGTGTGGCTGTCGTCGGTGGCGGTGACGCCGCTGGCGGAGGGGCTGCTCGCGCTGGTGGCGGCGCTGCTGGTCGGCAGCCTCGCCTGGCACGCAGGCCGCGTGGCCGCGCGCGTGCGCCAACGAATCGAGGCGCAGCTGGACGCGGCGGCGGCGCGGCCCGCGCGCCTCGCGCCGGTGGCGGTGTTCCTGTTCGCGGTACTGATGGTCACCCGCGAGGGGA
>JAKANT010000187.1 GCA_021823635.1 Pseudomonadota bacterium | reverse complement strand
CGCAGCCGCGCGCCGGCACGCCGGCTCACGGTCCTTCGTGGGATTCGTCGCGTGCTGCGTCGAATGAATAGGTGGGCGCCGTCACCGGCCCGAGCAGGCGCCGCGCGCCGCTGTAGCGGCGCTGCCAGTAGCGCTCGTCGATCGCGTCCACGCGCACCCGTCCGCGCTGCGCCGGCGCGTGCACGAAACGCCCGTCGCCCACGTACACGGCGACGTGCGAATAGGGCCGCCCGCGGGTGTCGAAAAAGACCAGGTCGCCGGGCTTAAGCTCCTCGCGCGCCACGCTGTGGCCGAAGCGGCTGATCTCCTCGGCGCGGCGTGGCAGATCCAGCGCCGCGACGGCGCGGAAGACGTGCCGCACCAGGCCACTGCAGTCCAGGCCGCGCGCCGGATCGTCACTGCCGTAGCGATACGGCACGCCGATCAGCGCAAGTGCCTGCAGGCTGACCTCTGCACCTGCATCGGCGGCGGCGTCTGCCGGCACCAGGCCGAGCGCGATCGCCGCCGCCGCGGCGGCGGCCCGGCATCGCAATCCGAACATTGCGCGTCCTCTCCAAGGCCATCAGTGTGCGGAAAGATAGTCGATCGCGCCGCATTTCCCGGTCAACGCGACCGTCGGCGCGCCGCCGATTCGGGTAAAGTGGCCGGCGCCCGCGCTCCAGCGCCGCGCCCGGCGCAAGGAGCGGCGGAGTTCTCCGGTACCGGCCGTGTCGAGCCTAGTTTCGGAAGCCAAGCCAGCGGCACCAAAGCCGCGCATCCTGATCGCGGACGACTCGCGCATCGTGCGCGCGTCGCTGACGCAGAACATTCGCGACCGCTTCGACATCCGCGAAGTCACCGACGGCGAGGCGGCCTGGCAGGCGATCCTGCTCGACAGCGCGATCCGCGTCGTCATTACCGATCTGGCGATGCCGCGCGTCGACGGTTTCGAACTTCTGGCGCGCGTGCGCAGCTCCAGGGTGCAGCGCATCCGCGAGCTGCCGATCATCGTCATCACCTCGCCCGACGAGGCCGCCGAACGCGAACGCGCCAAGGCGGCCGGCGCGACCGATTTTCTGGACAGAAGCGCCAGCACGGCAGAACTGACCGCGCGCCTCGAGGTGTTGGTGCGGCTGTCGACGACGCGCGAAGCGCTGCAGCAATCGCAGGCGGCGCTGGAGTCGGCACGCACCGTCGATCCGGACACCGAGTTGCTGGCGCTCGCGTTCTTCGACAAGCAGGTCGAAAAGCTCGTCTCGTTCGCGCGCCGCAACCTGACCGACGTCGCCGTGATCTGCGTGCGCGTCGAGCTGTCGGCGCCGGGCCTGCAACAGACCGAGGCGGAGCTGGAGCAGCGCGCCAAGCTGGTCGGCCGCGCGCTGGCGGCGTCGATCCGTCTGGAAGACCTCGGCACGCGCTCCGACCGGCTGGAGTTCTGCGTCGCCACCCAAAGCAATGGCCTGTCGGGCGTGCTGCGTTTCGCGGCGCGGCTGCGCAAGGTCCTGGAGAACGTGGAAGCGGCAGGCCCAGGCGTCGAAGTCTGGACCTGCATCGGGGTGGCCACGCTGTCCGAGGAGCTGCGTCGCAGCGGCGAGGAACTGCGCCTTCTGGCGTCCAAGCGCGCGCAGCAGGCGCAGGTCAACCGCACGCGCCGCATCATCCTCGGGGCGCCCGAAGGCGCGCCCGCCGATTTCGAGGGGCGACCGGACGATGGCTCGATGGACATCCAGCTCGCGCTGGCGCTGATCCGCGCCGGCCGCGCGCCCGAAGTCGTTCCGCACCTTCCGCGCCTGCTCGAGCAGATCACGCCGCTGCTGAAGCTGGTGCGGCAACAAAGAGAACTACAGACGTCCGCTGCGGAGGAAGAAAGCCATGGCAACGTACAAGGAGTTCCACGCTAGGTCGCTCGCCGACCGCGACGCGTTCTGGGGCGAGCAGGCGCGCCTGATCCACTGGAACTCCCCACCCGAGCGCATCCTCGACGACTCGCGCCCGCCGTTTGCGCGCTGGTTCGTCGGCGGCACGACCAACCTGTGCTTCAACGCGGTCGACCGCCACCTCGAAGCGCGGCGCGACCAGCCGGCGCTGATTTACGTTTCGACCGAAGTCGATCAGGAAAAGACATACACGTTCGGCCAGTTGCACCGCGAGGTCAACCGCATGGCCGGCATCCTGCGCGGCCTCGGGGTGGCGCGCGGCGATCGCGTGCTGATCTACATGCCGATGATTCCGGAGGCGGTGTTCGCGATGCTCGCCTGCGTGCGCATCGGCGCCATCCACTCGGTGGTGTTCGGCGGCTTCGCCTCGGTGAGCCTCGCTACCCGCATCGACGACGCCAAACCCAAGGTGATCGTCTCGGCCGATGCCGGCTCGCGCGCCGGCAAGGTGGTGCCGTACAAGGCGCTGCTGGACGAAGCGATCCGGCTCGCCAAGTCGCCGCCCGAGAAGGTGCTACTGGTCAATCGCGGCCTGGCCGAGTTGCCGCTGGTCGCGGGCCGCGACCTCGATTACGCCCGCCTGCGCGCCGAACACATGAACGACGAAGTGCCGTGCGCGTGGCTGGAGTCTAGCGAACCGAGCTACGTGCTGTACACGTCGGGCACGACCGGCAGGCCGAAGGGCGTGCAGCGCGACACCGGCGGCTACGCCGTAGCGCTGGCCGCTTCGATGACGCACATCTACTGCGGCAATGCCGGCGAGACGTTCTTCGCCACCAGCGACATCGGCTGGGTGGTCGGCCATTCGTACATCGTGTATGGGCCGCTGCTCGCCGGCATGGCCACCGTGCTGTACGAAGGCACGCCGATCCGCCCGGACGGCGCGATCTGGTGGCGCATCGTCGAGCAGCACCGGGTCACGGTGATGTTTTCGGCGCCGACCGCGATCCGCGTGCTGAAAAAACAGGACCCGGCTTATCTGACGCGGCACGACCTGTCGTCGCTGCGGCACCTGTTCCTCGCCGGCGAGCCGCTGGACGAGCCGACCGCGCGCTGGATCGCCGAGGGCATCAAGAAGCCGATCATCGATCACTACTGGCAGACCGAAACCGGCTGGCCGATCCTGGCGCTGGCGCGCGGTGTCGATCCGACGCTGCCGATCAAGTTCGGTTCGCCCGGCTTGCCGTGCTACGGCTACGACGTGCGGCTGTACGACGAAAACACGGGCGAAGAGATCGGCAACAACCGCAAGGGCGTGGTCGGCATCCGCGGCCCGCTGCCGCCCGGCTGCATGAGCACGGTGTGGGGCGACGACGAGCGCTTCGTGAAAACGTACTGGACCAGCGTGCCGAACCGGCAGGTCTATTCGACGTTCGACTGGGGCATACGCGACGACGACGGTTACTTCTTCATCCTCGGCCGCACCGACGACGTGATCAACGTCGCCGGCCACCGGCTCGGCACGCGCGAGATCGAGGAGTCGATTTCCTCGCACCCGTCGATCGCCGAGGTGGCGGTGGTCGGCGTGGCCGATCAGTTGAAGGGCCAGGTGGCAATGGCGTTCGCCGTCGTCAAGGATCCGAGCCGTATCGCCTCGGCGGCCGACCGCATCGCGCTCGAAGGCGAGCTGATGAAGGTCGTCGATTCGCAACTCGGCGCCGTGGCGCGCCCGGCGCGCGTGCATTTCGTCAACGTGCTGCCCAAGACCCGCTCCGGCAAGCTGCTGCGGCGCTCGATCCAGGCGATCTGCGAAGGGCGCGACCCCGGCGATCTGACGACGATCGAGGACCCGTCCGCGCTCGAGCAGGTGCGCGCCGCGCTCGCCGGCAACTAGCGCCGCGATGCCCGAGTCGCCCAGTTACGCGGCGGCGGCGTGGCTGCTGCCGCCGACGCTGCTGGCTGTGCTCGCGCTCGTCGGCGTGCTGGCACCGCGCCGCTGGCGGACCGCGGGCCGCATCGTGGCCGCGGGCGCACTCGTTCTGCTGATCGCGGCGAGCCTGCCGGTGGTGGCGCTGGCGCTTCTGCGCACCCTCGAGCCGCCGGTGCTGGCGCAGCCTGCGCGCCACGGCGCGCAGGCGATCGTGGTGCTGGGCGGCGGGCGCAACCGCGGCGCGGCCGAATGGGACGGTGTCACCGTCAACGCCTTCACGCTGCAACGGCTGCGCTACGGTGCCCGGCTGGCGCGCGAGACCGGCCTGCCGGTAATGGTGACCGGCGGCCGCCAAGAAGGCGAACTGATGGGCGACATCCTGCAACGCGAGTTCGGCATCGCGGTGCGCTGGACCGATGCCGCCAGCCGCACCACGCGCGACAACGCCGCCTTCGCGGCGCAGACGCTGCGGGCGGCCGGGATCGAGCGCGTCCTTCTCGTCACCGACGCCTGGCACATGCCGCGCGCGCAGCGCGAGTTCGAGCGCCACGGCCTACAGGCGGTCGCGGCGGCGACCGGCTATCTGGCGCAGCGACCGTTTTCGCCATATCACCTGGTGCCAAACGCGGAAAGCCTGCGGCATACCCAAATCGCGCTGCGCGAGTGGGTCGGCGCGTTCTGGTACGGCTTGCGAAACTGAAAGGAGAAGCCATGCAAAGCAAACCGGTGCTAAGCGCGGAAGACGTGAGAAAAATCGCCGCCGCGGCCGAGGCCGAGGCGCGCGCGCGCATCGGCCGCCCGCTCGGCGTGCTGGACGGCGTGCCGGTGACGGTGAAGGACCTGGTCGATCTCGCCGGCCACCCGACCCGCCGCGGCTCCCGCCTGACCGAGGCGACGCCGGCCGCCGACGATGCGCCGAGCGTCGCCGGGCTGAAGGCCGAGGGCGCGGTGGCGATCGGCAAGACCACCACCACCGAATTCGGCTGGAAGTCGCCGGGCGACTGCCCGCTGCACGGCATCACGCGCAACCCGTGGAATCCGGCGCACACGCCGGGCGGGTCATCGGCC
>JAKANT010000186.1 GCA_021823635.1 Pseudomonadota bacterium | reverse complement strand
GCACTTCCCGGCGAGCGCGATCTGATCGCCGGCCGTGTAGCCGGCGCGGTCGATCGCCTCCAGGATCAACTGGATCGCCGCCTCGTGGTTCTTGACGTTCGGCGCGAAGCCCCCTTCGTCGCCGACCGCGGTGCTCATGCCCTTGTCGTGCAGCAGTTTCTTCAACGCGTGGAACACCTCGGCGCCGTAGCGCAGCGCCTCCGTGAAGCTGGGCGCGCCGACCGGCACGATCATGAACTCCTGCAGGTCGAGATTGTTGTTGGCGTGCGCGCCGCCGTTGATCACGTTCATCATCGGCACCGGCATCTGCATCGACCCGGAGCCGCCGAAATAGCGGTACAGCGGCAGGCCGGCCTCCTCGGCCGCCGCCTTGGCGACCGCCATCGATACCGCCAGCATGGCGTTGGCGCCGAGGCGCGACTTGTTCTCGGTGCCGTCCAGTTCGATCAGCGTGCGGTCGAGGAAGGCCTGTTCGTTCGCCTCCAGCCCCATCACCGCTTCCGAGATCTCGGTGTTGATGTTCTCGACCGCTTTCAACACCCCCTTGCCGCCGTAGCGGTTCTTGTCGCCGTCGCGCAGCTCGATCGCTTCGCGCGAACCGGTGGACGCTCCCGACGGCACGGAAGCGCGGCCCATCACGCCCGATTCGAGCAGGACGTCGGCTTCGACGGTGGGATTGCCGCGCGAATCCAGGATTTCGCGCCCGATGATGTCGACGATGGAAGACATGCGTTCTTTCTTTTTCGCGTCTTAGGAAGTCGGTGCTACGCCATCGACCAGCACCATGTTGAAGTAATCGGTCGCGCCGGCGCGTTTGGCGCGCGCGGCGCGGTACTGCGCGCTGTCGTAGAAGGCCTTGGCCTGCGCGTAGGTCGGAAACTTGACGATCGCCAGCCGCGTCGGCCGCCAGTCGCCTTCCAGCACTTCGTGCGGGCCTCCGCGCACCAGGTATTCGCCGCCGAAGGCGGCCACTGCGGCCGGCGCCTCGGCCATGTATTGCTTGTAGCGCTCCGGATCGGAAACCTTCATTTCGGCGATCACATAGGCCGGCATCGGCAGTCCTTTATCAGTCGAAATCCCGTTCGATGAAACCCTGCCGCTTCGTCACCCGGTCCAGTTCGACCAGGCCCTCCAGCAGCGCGCGCATGCGGTGTAGCGGCACCGCGTTTGGACCGTCCGACTTGGCGACCTTGGGATCGGGGTGGGTCTCCATGAACAGCCCGGCCACACCGGCGGCGACCGCGGCGCGCGCCAGCACCGGCACGAAGCGGCGCTCGCCGCCGCTCGAGGTGCCCTGCCCGCCCGGCAACTGCACCGAGTGGGTGGCGTCGAACACCACCGGGCAGCCGGTCTCGCGCATGATGGCGAGCGCCCTCATGTCCGACACCAGGTTGTTGTAGCCGAAGCTGACGCCGCGCTCGCAGGCGAGGAACCGGTCCTCGGACAGGCCCGCTTCGCGCGCCGCCTCGCGCGCCTTGTCGATCACGTTCTTCATGTCGTGCGGCGCGAGGAACTGCCCTTTCTTGATGTTCACCGGCGGGCCGGCCTGCGCGCAGGCGCGGATGAAATCGGTCTGCCGGCACAGGAACGCCGGCGTCTGCAGCACGTCCACCACGGCGGCGGCGGCGGCGATTTCGTCTTCGGCGTGCACGTCGGTCAGCACCGGCACCTTCACCTGCCGCTTCACTTCGGACAGGATGCGCAGCCCCTCCTGCATGCCCAGGCCGCGGAAGCTCTTGCCCGAGCTGCGATTGGCCTTGTCGTAGCTCGACTTGTAGATGAACGGGATACCGAGCGCGGCCGTGATCTCCTTCAGCCGCCCCGCGGTGTCGATCGCGAGCGCTTCGCTCTCGACCACGCACGGGCCGGCGATCAGAAACAGCGGGCGTTCCAGCCCGACCTCGAACCCGCACAGCCTCATGCGGCCACCTTCTGCAACGCTGCAGCCGCGCGCGCGCGCTTAAACGCGAGCGCCGCCTCGATGTACGCCTTGAACAGCGGGTGGCCGGCGCGCGGGGTGGAGGTGAATTCGGGGTGGAACTGCACGCCGATGAAAAACGGATGCCCGGGCAGCTCCATGATCTCGGTCAGACTCTCGGTCGGCGTGCGCGCCGACACCTTGTAGCCCTTCGCTTCGAGCTGCGCCACGTAGGCATTGTTGACCTCGTAGCGATGGCGGTGCCGTTCGTTGACTTCGACGCCATAGATACGTGCCGCCAGCGTGCCCGGCTCGACCGGACAGCGCTGCGCGCCCAGCCGCATCGTGCCGCCGAGGTCGGATTTCTCGCTGCGCCGTTCGACGCGCCCGGTGCGATCGGTCCATTCGGTGATCAGCGCCACCACCGGGTGCGGCGTGTCCGGATCGAACTCGGTCGAATTGGCGCCGGCGAGGCCGCACACGTTGCGCGCGAACTCGATCGTCGCCAGTTGCATGCCGAGGCAGATCCCGAGGTACGGCACGCCGCGCTCGCGCGCGTACTGGATCGCGCGCATCTTGCCTTCGGTGCCGCGCTTGCCGAAACCGCCGGGCACCAGGATCGCGTCCAGGTGATCGAGCGCCGGCCCCGCGCCGCGCTCGAAAGATTCGGAATCGATGTACTCGACGTTGACCTTGGTGCGGGTATGGATGCCGGCGTGGGTCAGCGCTTCGTTGAGCGACTTGTACGAGTCCGACAGATCGACGTACTTGCCGACCATGCCGATCGTGACCTCGTGCTGCGGGTGCTCGAGCGCATCGATCAGCCTGTCCCACACCGACAGGTCGGCCGGGCGCGACACCATGCGCAGCGTGAAGCAGACGATCTCGTCCAGCCCCTGCTTGTGCAGCATAGACGGCACTTTGTAGATCGAATCGACGTCCCACACCGAGATCACCGCGTTCAGCGGCAGGTTCGAAAACAGCGAAATCTTGGCGCGCTCTTCTTCCGGGATCGGACGGTCGGCGCGGCACAGCAGCACGTCCGGATAGATGCCGATCTCGCGCAGCTTTTGCACGCTGTGCTGGGTCGGCTTGGTCTTCAGCTCGCCGGCCGAGGCGATGAAAGGCACCAGCGTCAGGTGCACGAAGCAGCACGAGCCGCGGCCCAGCCGCAGGCTCATCTGGCGCGCCGCCTCGACGAACGGCAACGATTCGATGTCGCCGACCGTGCCGCCGATCTCGACGATCGCGATGTCGGTCTTGCCGTCCCACGCCGCGCGCGCGCCGCGCTCGATGAACTCCTGGATCTCGTTGGTCACGTGCGGGATCACCTGCACCGTCTTGCCCAGGTATTCGCCGCGCCGCTCTTTCTGGATCACCGACTCGTAGATCTGGCCGGTGGTGAAATTGTTCCAGCGCTTCATGCGGGCCGAGATGAAGCGCTCGTAGTGCCCGAGATCGAGGTCGGTCTCGGCGCCGTCTTCGGTGACGAACACTTCGCCGTGCTGAAACGGCGACATCGTGCCCGGATCGACGTTGATGTAGGGATCGAGCTTGATCAGGGTGACCTTGAGGCCGCGCGATTCGAGGATCGCGGCGAGCGAGGCGGCGGCGATGCCCTTGCCGAGCGAAGACACCACGCCACCGGTAACGAAGACGTATTTCGTCATGTGCGTTGACGGTTACCGGTAAAGCGGCAGTATAGCGATGCCGCCGTCAGCCCGATTCGCTGCCGCTCCACAGCCGCGTCCAGCCTTCGTGACCAAGCTGGCGCATCGTCTCGATGTTGCGCTGATAGATCGAGCTCGGATCGGCACACGCGGCGACCGCGCGCTCGACGCTCGCCTCGCGCAACAGGTGCAGCGTCGGGTACGGCGCGCGGTTGGTGTAATTCTCGATGTCGTCCTCGGCGCTGCCGGCAAAGCGGTAGCGCGGGTGAAAGCTGGCGATCTGGATTTCGCCTTCCAGACCGAGCGCGGCGACCGCAGCGTCGGCCACCTCGAGGAAATCGTTGAAATCGAGGAAGTCTTGCAGCACGTGCGGATGGATCAGCAACGTCGTTTCGATCGCTTTCGGATCGGCGTCACGCAACAACAGCAATTCCGACTCGAGGTCGGCCAGCAGCTCGTCTGCCGACGTCGCCGCGCTGACGCGGTAGCGGATGCGGTCGGCCACCGCACGCGCAAACGGGCAAAGGTTCAATCCGATGACCGCGCCGTCGACCCACCGGCGCGTGGCGGCGATCACTTCCTCTTCGCTCACGGCAGCGCCATCCCCTTGTTTGCCAGCACCCGCCGCAGGCGGTCCGGGTAGTCGGTGATGATTCCATCGACCCCCAAATCGATCAGGCGCGCCATCTCCGCTTCCTCGTTCACGGTCCAGGGCAGCAGCTTCAGGCCCAGCGCGCGCGCCTCGCGCGCGAGCTCCGGCGTCAGATTGCGCCAGAACATCGACCAGGTCTCGCAGCCGGCCGCCTTGACGAGCGCGGGCAGCGATGCGCCCTTGAACCCGGCGTGCCAAGGCGAGCCCTCCTGCGCGTGGCCGCGCACCGTGTTCATCGACGGCGCTTCGATCGTCAGGCAGGCGGTGGCCTGCTTCGGCCGCAGCCGTTTTACCTCCACCAGCGTGCGCCAGTCGAACGACTGCACGGTCGTGCGCTCGGCCACGCCGGCGTGCTCGATCGCTTCCACCACCAGCCGCGCGAATTCCGCCGGCGATGGCGTCTCGTCGCCCGAGGTCGGCGTGATCTTCGTCTCCAGGTTGAAACGCACCGTCGCGCCCCGATCGCGCACCAACCCGAACAGCTCGTCCAACGTCGGAATGCGCTCGCCGTCGGCGGGCTGTTGCTGCGGCCACGATTGCGCGTACTTGTGCGCGGGATTCAGCCGCCCGACGTCGTAGCGCTTCAACTCCGCCAGCGTCAGGCTGCGGATCGCCGGACCTTCG
>JAKANT010000185.1 GCA_021823635.1 Pseudomonadota bacterium | reverse complement strand
TGCCACCTACAAGAGCTATGGCTTGGGGGTCAAGGCGTCGTATGCCGCCAAGCGCGTGCCCGGCAAGTACGAGATCAAGGTGCACGGCGCGCTCGAGCGCGCGCGCTTCGACTTCGACGATTTCACCGACGTCCGCAGCGGTCGTCCGTACGCGTACGACGCCACCGTGATGCAGGTGTTCGTTTCGGCAAATTTTTGAGGACCGGCCTATGTTGCTGCGCCGCCTGATCGATTGGACCGCCTGTCTGCTGTTGGCCGTGCTGACACCGGCATGGGCCGCGGATGCGAGTACCGCGCCGTCGGCCGCCAAGGCGGTCGGCCTCGACGACCGCATCCAGGACGTCAAGGCCGACGTCATTCGGCTGAATCGCGACCTGCTTATCCTGGAGGAGGAACTGCTGTTTCCCGCCAACACGCAGGTGGCGGTGTTCGTGTCGATGGACGTCGGCAAGCTGTTCGCGCTGGAGTCGGTGAAGATCAAGCTCGACGGCAAGGACGTCGCCAATTACCTGTACACGCCGGCGGAAGTGCAGGCGCTGCACCGCGGCGGCGTGCAGCGCATCTACGTCGGCAATCTGAAGGCCGGCGAACACGAGCTGGTGGCGTTCTTCACCGGCCAGGGTCCGCATACGCGCGACTACAAGCGCGGCGCGACCGTGAAATTCCAGAAGGGCACCGAGCCCAAGTACATCGAGCTGCGCATCCGCGACTCGACCGGCAAGCTGCAGCCCGAATTCGACGTCAAGGTCTGGCAGTGACACGAGCGCGCCTCTTGGCCCGCGCCGCGCTGCGGCTCGCCGCCGCGTCGATCCTCGCGATCGGCGCAGCGACGGCCGCCGAGCGTCCGCGCGCGGTGATCAAGGCGCCGCATTACGGCGACAGCCTGTTCCATTTCTTCCAGCAGCGCTATTTCACCGCCGTGACGAACCTGATGGTGTCGCAGCACTTCGAGCGGCTGCCGGGCCACGAGGACGAAGCGGAGATTCTGCGCGGCGGGCTGTTCCTGTCCTATGGCCTGCACAAGGAAGCGGGGCGAATCTTCGCCGACCTGATCGAAAAGGGCGCGCCGCCGGCGGTGCGCGACCGCGCGTGGTTCTACCTGGCGAAGATCCGGTACCAGCGCGGCCTGCTGGCGGAAGCCGAGGAGGCGATCGGCCGCATCGCCGGCAAGCTGCCGCCCGAGCTCGAAGAGGAGCGCGTGCTGCTGGCCGCCAACCTCTTGATGGCGCGCGGCGAGTACGCGGCTGCCGCGCAAACGCTGGCAGCGGTAAAAGAGGGTGCCGGACTGTACGCGCGTTTCAACCTCGGCGTGGCGCTGATCAAGAGCGGCGACGTCGCGCGCGGCACCGCGCTGCTCGATGAGGTGGGCCGGGCCAAGGCCGAGGACGAGGAATACCGCAGCTTGCGCGACAAGGCCAACCTCGCGCTCGGTTTCGCCGCGTTGCAGGGCGACGACCCGGCGCGGGCGCGCGGCTATCTGGAGCGGGTGCGGCTGTCCGGCATGCTCGCCAACAAGGCGCTGCTCGGCTTCGGCTGGGCCGCGGCCGGCCTGAAGCAGCCACGCGCGGCGTTGGTGCCGTGGACCGAATTGGCCGCGCGCACGCCCGCCGATGCGGCGGTGCTGGAAGCCAAGCTCGCGGTGCCGTACGCGTTGGCCGAACTCGGCGCCTTCGGCCAGGCGCTCGACGGCTACAAAGAGGCGATCGCCGTCTTCGAGCGCGAGACCTCCCACCTGGACGAGTCGATCGCGGCCATTCGCGCCGGCAAACTGCTGGCGGGGTTGCTCGAGCGCAACCCCGGCGAGGAGATGGGCTGGTTCTGGAGCATCGAGCACCTGCCCGACATGCCCCATTCCGGCCACCTGGCCCAGGTGCTGGCGCAGCACGAGTTCCAGGAAGCGTTCAAGAACTGGCGCGACCTCGTCTTCCTCGACCGCAACCTGCGGCAATGGCAGGACAAGCTCGGCGCGCTGCACGACATGCTGGCCAACCGCCGCCGCGCGTTCGCCGAGCGGCTGCCGGCGGTGCGCGAGCGGGAGCGCGAGCTGGGGATCGACGCGCTCGAGCGCAGGCACGCGGAACTGTCGGCCGAGTTCGCGCGTGCCGCCGAGCGCGCCGACGGACTGGGCTTGGCCGATACGCGCGAGCTGGAGCTGCTGGCGCGCATCGACGCCGCCCGCGCCGTCCTCGAACGCCACGCCGGCGATGCGGAGTTGGAGGAAGCGCGCGAGCGGCTGCGGCGGGTGATCGGGGCGCTCGCCTGGCAGTTGGCGCAGCAGTTCCCGGTGCGCGCGTGGGAGGCGAAGAAGGGGTTGAGGGAGATCGAGACGGGGCTCGCCGAGGCACGCGCCCGGCATCAGCGCCTCGCGCAGGCCCAGCGCGAGGAGCCGGCGCGGTTCGATCGCTTCGCCGCCCGCATCGAGGAATTGGATCGGCGCGTGCAGGCGCTGCTACCGCGGGTCGCCGAACTGGCCGCCGCGCAGCAGGCGCACGTCCAGGAACTGGCGGTGGCGGAGTTGGAGCGGCAGAAGGTCCGGCTGGCTCATTACGCGAACCAGGCGCGCTTCGCGGTGGCGCAGATCTACGACCGTGCCAACCTCGCGCAGGAGGCAAACCGTGCGCCGGCGCAATGAGTTGGCCGCCCTCGTCGCCGCGGCGCTGCTGGCGGGCTGCGCCGGCCGGCCGCCGGCGCCGGAGCCGCCGACGCTGAAGACGCTGGCCAATCGCGAGGTGAAGGTCGAGCGGGACCGCGGCGTGCAACGCAACGAGGAAGCGGCCGCGCTCGCCTACAAGGACTTCCTGAAGGCGGCGCCGCGCGATCCGCACCGGCAGGAGGCGCTGCGCCGGCTCGGCGACCTGGAGATGGACCGCATCGACAACCGGATCGCCAGCGGGGCTGCCGACGCTGCCGACTACCGCACCGCGATCGCGCGGTACCAGGACTTCTTGAAGACCTATCCGAACGATCCGGGCAACGATCGGGTCCTGTACCAGCTCGCGCGCGCCTACGAGCTGAGCGGTCAGTTGGAGACGGCGCTGAAGACGCTGGACCGGCTGGTGGAGGTCTATCCGCAGTCGCGTTACCGCGACGAAGCGCAGTTCCGGCGCGGCGAGATGCTGTTCACGCTGCGCCAGTACGCGAAAGCGGAACAGGCGTTCGCGGCGACGATGCGCGCCGGCCGGGACACGCCGTATTACGAACGGTCGCTCTACATGCACGGCTGGACGCTCTTCAAACAGGCCAAGCTGGAGGAGGCGCTGGCCTCGTTCTTCACCCTGTTCGACCTCAAGCTCGCCGGCAAGGGCGACGCCGAGCTAGAAGACCTGCCGGGGCTGACGCGCGCCGACCGCGAGGTGGTCGAGGACACCTTCCGCGTCGCCAGCCTCGCGCTGGAGAACCTGCAGGGTGCGGCGACGATCCCGGCGTTCATCGATTCGCCGAAGCGCCGCGAATACGAGTTTCGCGTCTACCAGCAGCTCGGCGAGCTGTACCTGAAGCAAGACCGCATCAAGGACGCCGCCGACACCTTCGCCGCCTTCGCGCAGCGCCAGCCGCTGCATGCGCGCGCGCCGTCGATGCAGGCGCGCGTGATCGACATCTACGCCAAGGGCGGCTTCGAGACTTTGGCGCTGGAGGCGAAGAAGAGCTACGTCGCGCGGTACGGTGCGCGCAGCGAGTTCGCGCGCGCCAATCCGGCGGCCTGGCAGGCCAGCCTGCCGCTGGTCAAGACCCACCTGGCGGAGCTGGCCCGCCACTACCACGCGGCGGCCCAGAAGAGCCGCAAACGCGACGACTATCAAGAGGCGGTGCGCTGGTACCGCGACTATTTGGACGCTTTCCCCGACGATCCGCAGGCGGCGCACAACAATTTCCTGCTGGCCGAACTGCTGTTCGAAGACGCACGCTTCGCCGAGGCGTCGGTCGAGTACGAAAAGGCGGCCTACGCGTATCCGCCGCATGCGAAAAGCGCGGACGCCGGCTATGCGGCGCTGCTCGCGTACGCGCAGCAGGAGAAGCGCGCGCAGGCCGGCGAGCTGAAGAAAGTGCAACTGGCCGGCGTGGACAGCGCGCTGCGCTTCGCCGCCACGTTCAAGGGCGACGCCCGCGTCGCGGCGGTGCTCACGCATGCGGCCGAAAAGCTCTATGGGCTGCAGGACCTCGAACGAGCGAGCGCGATCGCGCAGCAGGTGGTCACGATGAGTCCACCGGTGGCGGCCAAGGAGCGGCGCATCGCCTGGACCGTGATCGCGCACGCCGCGTTCGAGCAGGGCCGCTTCGATCAGGCCGAACGGGGCTACACGGAGGTGCTCGCGCTGACACCGGAGAAAGACGGCCTGCGCGCCGAGCTGACCGAGCGGCTGGCGGCATCGATCTACAAGCAGGGCGAGGCGGCGCGCGACAAGGGGCAGTTACGCGATGCGGTCGGCCATTTCGTTCGCGTGGCCGCCGCGGCGCCGAACTCGGCGGTGCGCGCCAACGCGCAGTACGACGCGGCCGCCGGCCTGATCGCGCTGAAGGATTGGGACGCCGCCGCGCGCATGCTCGAGGATTTCCGCAGCCGCTTTCCCAAGCATCCGCTGCAGGACGAGGTGGCCGCCAAGCTGGCGGTCGCCTACATGGAGCAGGGCCATTGGGCGCAGGCGGCCGCCGAATTCGAGCGGCTGGCGGGCGCGCAGCGCGACCCGCAGCTCGCGCGCGCGGGCTTGTGGCAGGCGGCCGAACTGTACGAGAAGGGGCGCCAGCGCGGCGCGGCGACCAAGGCCTACGAACGCTACGTCGTGCAGTTCCCGCATCCCGGACGTGAGCACAACCCGAAAGACGCGCCCGTGATGCCCTGGAACGCCGGGAGCCACGCCCGGAAGTTCATGCGCTCGCCCGGCCGTCTCGTGGACCGCGA
>JAKANT010000184.1 GCA_021823635.1 Pseudomonadota bacterium | reverse complement strand
GGCGTGTAAACTGCGATGCGCAGGCGCGGGGTGGAGCAGTCTGGCAGCTCGTCGGGCTCATAACCCGAAGGTCGAAGGTTCAAATCCTTCCCCCGCAACCACGTTTCGCTCGGCAAAGCGGCCCCATCGTGGGCCGCTTTGCGTTGCTGGGGGCGTACGCGCCCAGCATCTCCGAAACAGGGTGACGGCGCGAGGCCGCGGCGAGTCGAGCGTCGCGAGACGGACGCGCAACGACGCCGCTCTGACGCAGACGCTTCGGGCATCCCCTCGTCGAACCGCCTGAACCATCATGGGCGGCCAAGGGCATGCACGGCGAGGCGATGATGTCCTCGGGGGCAATGGAGCGCATCCACGTCTGCTCGACGTTCTGCGCCTTCTGTGTCGATGACCCGGCTGTGGCCATCCGGATTCGGCCGGACCGATGAGGGCAAAACCGCCCGGCGGCTCGATTTCTTGCGGCAGCCGTCATCGGCCAATAGCTCATCGACGCCAAAATGGCGAAGGCAGGCCTCCATCCACCGATCTCGATTCTCGGCGGTGCTTTTCGCTCGATGAGTATCGATGCTGACCTTCAGCACACCAGTAGAGCATCCGAAGGAGGCCGGGTCAGGCGCGCAGCGGAGCCGTCCCGTTGCCGCAATCCTGGGCAGCATGAAAGTCAAGCGGAAATCGGCGCTTCCGTTCACGAAGTTGCCGACGAATGGAGGATTGGCGCTACGCTCGGCGTGCTATAGACTCACATAAATTTGTGATGGGCAACCGCGCCTCCGGCAGCCCGTCGTTCTCCGTCAAAAACCTTTACGAATCCAACGTTTGGAGGACCTGATGGAGTCGGTTAAGAAGATCTTGCGCGGCATGCGTGCACTTTGCATCGCGGGAAGTGTCGTCGTCTTTGTTTCGTCATGTGGAACGGTGCCGCCTGCGCCCGTTTCGGCTGCCACGCCGCAGTATCGATACCTGATCGGCCCTTTGGACACGGTCAACATCATCGTCTGGCGCAACCCCGAGCTGTCGATGACCGTGCCCGTGCGCCCGGACGGGCGCATCTCGACGCCGCTGGTGGAAGACTTGCTTGCGCTGGGTCGCAGCCCTTCCGAGCTGGCGCGGGACATCGAAAAGGCGCTTTCGAAATACATTCGTGATCCGGTCGTCACGGTATTGGTCACCGGTTTCCAGGGACCCTACAGCGAGCAGATTCGGATCATCGGCGAGGCGACGCGGCCGCAGGCGATCGCCTACCGGCAGAACATGACGCTGCTCGACGTGATGATTCAAGTCGGCGGCCTGACCGACTTTGCCGATGGCAACTCGGCCCTGCTCGTGCGCGGCGCCGAACAGGGCAAGCAATACCGGGTGCGCCTGCACGATTTGATCAAGCGCGGTGACATCTCCGCCAACGTCGATGTCAAGCCGGGCGACGTGATCATCATTCCCCAGAGCTGGTTCTGAGTCGCCTTCGAGGTTGTTCTCCGTATGGATCAGATCTTGCGCCAAGTCCTAGCCATCGCGCGCGGGATGTGGCGGCGGCGCTGGATCGGTGTGGCCGTCGCTTGGCTGGCCGCGGTCGGGGGCGCCGTGTTCTTGATGAGAGTACCGGACAGGTACGAAGCGAGCGCGCGCATCTACGTCGACACGCAATCGGTGCTCAAGCCCCTGCTCGTCGGCCTGACGGTGCAGCCCGACATCAGTCAGCAAATTTCGATGCTTGCGCGCACGCTCATTACGCGGCCCAACATCGAGAAACTGATCCGCGAGGCGGATTTGACGATCCTGATCAAGGACGAGCGCGACCGTGAGCGGCTGATAGACCAGCTGATGCGCGACATCAGATTGGCGGCAAGCGGGCACGACAACTTGTACAACGTCTCCTATCGGGACGTCGATCGCAATCGAGCGCAGCGTGTCGTGCAAAGCTTGACCAGCATGTTCGTCGACTCGGGGCTGGGCGGGAAGAAGCGCGATGCCGAGGCTGCGCGCCGCTTCATCGACGAGCAGATCAAGGCGTACGAGAAAAAGCTCGAAGAAGCCGAAGCGCGGCTCAAAGAATTCAAGCTGCGTAACCTCGCGTACGCTACTGGCGCCGGGCAGGATTATTTCGCGCGTGTGGCGGCCGCAAACGAGGAACTCGCCAAGGCCAAGCTGGAATTGCGCGCGGCAGAACAGTCGCGCGATGCGCTGAAGCGCGGCTTGGGCGATGAGGAGCCGGTCTTGATGCCGGAGCCGAGCGCCGTCATCAGCGTCGCGGTGCCGGAGCTCGACGCGCGAATCGAGCTGCTGCGCAAACAGTTGGACGAACAGCTTCGGCGTTTCACGGACGAGCACCCGGACGTCATGGCGACGCGGCGCTTGATCGCTCAACTCGAGGAGCAACGGCGGCAGGAACTGGAAGCGCGCAGGCGTGCTGCGGCCGCGGCCAGCAAGACGCAATCGGCGCCGACCAACCCGGTGTTTCAGCGCATCAAGATCGCGCTTGCCGAGGCCGACGCGACGGTGGCTTCGCTGCGTGCGCGCGTGTCGGAGCTGCAGGGTCGCGTCGATCAGCTTCGTGCATCGGCAGGTCGGGTACCGCAGATCGAGGCCGAGCTGGCGCAGCTCAATCGCGACTACGACATCCTGCGCAAGAACTACGACGCCCTGGTGGCGCGTCGCGAATCGGCTTCCATTTCGGAGGATGTGGATGCGAGCGCGCAACTGGCCGAGTTCCGCATCATCGATCCTCCGCGCGTCTCGCCGAAGCCGGTGTTCCCAAACCGCGCCACGCTGGCGCCACTGGTGCTGTTGGCGGCGATCGGCGCCGGGGCTTTTGCCAGTTTCGCCTTCGCTCAGCTTTTCCCGACGATCGACAGTGCGCGCACGTTGCGCGAAGTCGGCAAGCGGCCCGTGCTCGGAGCCATCTCGCTCAGGCTAGACCCTGCCGCGATGCGACGCAGACGGATCGGCAACTTCGCTTTCGGCGGGGCCGTGTCGACGCTCGTCGTGCTGTTCGGTGCATGGAGCGCGTGGTTGGCGATGGCCATGCGAGGATGACGAGGCGCGCGCGATGAGCATCATCGAACAGGCCGCGAAGCGGCTCGAGGAACTGCGGCGCGCGGGCATCGAGGTGCCGGTGCCCGCACCATCGGTGCCTGTTCAGGCGGCGCGCGTCGCGGCCGAGCAACCGGCCGCCCTCGTGCCGCCGCACCGCGGGGTCGAACCAGAGGCTCCGAAAGAAAGCGCTCCGCGGCGCGAGTCGAGGTCGGTGGCGATCGATCTGGGCCGACTGATGGCGATGGGATACCTGACCCCGGATACGCCGCGCACTCAGCTTGCTGACGAGTTTCGTGTGATCAAGCGTCCGTTGCTGTCGAACGCGACGGGTCGATCGGCGGCACCGGTCGAGCGCGGCAATCTGATCATGGTGACCAGCGCGATGCCCGGCGAGGGCAAGACCTTCACCGCGATCAACCTGGCGATGAGCATCGCAATGGAACTCGACCACACGGTCCTGTTGGTGGATGCCGACGTGGCGCGCCCGGCCGTTCTGGAGCGGCTCGGCCTGCAGTCCTCCAAGGGGCTACTGGACCTTCTGACGGACCCCGAGATCGAGCTGCCGGACGTTCTGTTGAAGACCAACGTCGACAAGCTCTCGATCCTGCCGGCTGGAACACATCACGACCGGGCGACCGAGTTGCTCGCCAGCGAGAGCATGACGCGCTTGCTCGAAGACCTGGCCGGGCGATATCAGGACCGCGTCATCGTCTTCGATGCGCCGCCGCTGCTGCCCTCGACCGAATCGCGGGTGCTGGCGACGCACATGGGTCAGGTCATCGTCGTCGTCGAGGCGGAACGGACGCAGCAGTCGGCGGTGATGCAGGCGCTGGCCACGGTCGAGAATTGCCCGGTGGTCATGACGGTCCTGAACAAGGTCGTCAAATCGGACGTCGGTTCCTACTACGGCTACTACAGCGATGCATCGGCCTGAACGCGCCGCCTTGGCTTGTTATTCCGGCCGTCTACTCGGTGTGGCGCGCTGCTCCGCGTTCGCCCTGCTCGGGGCGGCGTATGCCGGCGTCGCGTCGGCTGCGCGCTGGAGCGTCGAGCCGGCTGTCCAGGCGCAGGCCACGTGGACCGACAACGTTGCCTTCGAGGAGCGCGGCGACAAGAAGGACGACGTGTTGGTCGAACTGACGCCTGCCGTGCGCCTGCTGGGCGTCGGGCGACGGCTGCGTATCGCCGGCACCGTGGGAGTCACCGCCGTGGGTTACGCGAACGGCGCCCGGGACACGCGCGTACTGCCGACGGCCGATCTGAGCGCAAATCTGGAGGCGATCGAGCGCTTTTTTTTCGTCGAAGCCGGGGTGGTGGCGCGCCGGGGCGCGGAAGACGTCTTTGGTCCGCGACCCGACGGCGCGGCGGATTTGAACACCGTCACCACGACGCAGTATCGCCTCGTGCCATCTTTGCAGGGCCGGCTGGGGGGTAACGTCGATTACCAACTGCGCAGCGCCAACAGTTGGACGACCGTCAGCGGTGCGCGCAGCGAGACCGACGGCGCCTACCTCGGTGAACATTCGCTGCGGCTGGAACGGCAGCCGACACCGTTGGGCGTCAGGCTCGAATTGGCACGCAGCGACACGCGGTTCGAGTCACAGACACCGCCGTCGGCGACCGTCGATTCAGGCCGATTGATCCTCGTGTACGCGTTCTCGCCAGGATTGGCTTTGGGGCTGCGTGGCGGCTACGAAAAGACGAACTTGGTGCTGCGTGACAACGAGCAAACCATCTACGGCGCAGACGTGCGATGGCGGCCGACCGAACGGACCGTGCTGGAGGCGCTCGGCGAACGTCGTTTCTTCGGCACGGGGTGGCGGCTGCGCTTCGATCACCGCATGCCGAGGCTCGCCTGGAGCCTGGCCGCGGGCCGCGAT